>JABWBZ010000336.1 GCA_013359335.1 bacterium | reverse complement strand
GAACGCGAGATGAGTATCGGCATGTCTCAACGTACGTTGCAGACTCAACCCTAAATAATATCGAGTGAATAAGGAGATCATCATACATGGAACTTTTAGTTAATAAAAATTTTCCTTTCGTTCAGAACAGGAGGACAGCTTACCTGATTTCCGGAAGTTTGGTAACGCTGAGTTTGTTGTTGTTCTTGTTTATCGGCTTAAACTACGGCGTCGATTTCATCGGCGGTACGTCGATGGAAGTCAAATTTCAGCAGCCGGTTGAATTAGACAAAATCCGTCACCTCATTTCAACGAAATTTGGCGCGGATCGCATTCAAAATTTCGGTTCTAGCAATGATATCCTGATTCACGTACAGGAACAACATGACAACGTGGCAACGGAAGTATTGGCCATGCTGAAGAAAAATTTTGAAGGTAACGACGTTGAAATGCGATCCGTCAGCCAGGTCGGCCCTAAAATCGGCGATGAGTTGAAAATTTCCGCCGTATGGGCGACAATCTGGGGCCTCATCTTTATTGTCGTGTATTTGGCGCTGCGGTTTCATTGGAAGTGGGGATTGGCGGCGGTGGTCGCTCTGGCGCACGACGTCATTATTACCCTCGGCCTTTTTGTGGCATTGCAGTTGGAATTTTCATTGGCTGCCGTTGCTGCATTTTTGACTATCGTCGGTTACTCGGTCAACGATACGATTGTTGTTTTCGACCGTATTCGCGAAAACACGCGGCTGATCAAACGCGGCGGAACATTCGAAGAAGTGGTCAATCGCAGCGTCAATGAAACGTTGAGCCGAACCGTGATGACGTCGGTATTAACATTATTATCAGTAGCGGTATTGCTGGCGCTGGGCGGTGAAGTTATCCGCACGTTTGCGTGGGCATTACTAGTCGGTATTATCGTCGGAACCTATTCATCGATTTACGTTGCAAGCCCGATTTTGATCGAATGGAAGGCCGGCGACGATCTCAAAGCGAAAACAAAATAATTCAAGTCAAGGCCTGCGATTTATGTCGGGCCTTAGTGTGAGGTAGCGTATGCAACTTAAAGTATCGGAATTGTCCGGCATCGTCATACTGGAGGTGCAAGGCAACATCATGGGCGGGCCGGATGCAACATTGATCAATGATGAGATTCATAAGTACATGTTGCAGGGCAAGAAAAATTTTGTTGTTAACATGCAATCCATTGACCTGATCAATAGTTCCGGACTCGGCATTTTGATCAGCAATCTTACGACCGTTAAAAACGGCGGCGGCGACCTCAGGTTGGCTCAGGCTTCCGATAAGATCAAGCAGATTTTTCAGATTACAAAACTTTCAACGGTGTTCAAACAGTATTCAACCGTCGAAGACGCTGTCAAAAGCTTCACATAAAAGTTTGGCATCTCACGAGATCATTGTGTAAGTTATGCCCAAAATCTGCAAACAGGTTTTGGGTTGTTTTTTGTTCAATCCAAGCAAATCAACACAGGAAAATTCAATGGCGGTACGTGTCGTAATCGGCGCTCAATGGGGCGACGAAGGTAAGGGCAAAATTGTCGATTTGCTTTCGAGTAAAGCGGAAATCGTCGCGCGGTATCAGGGTGGCGCGAATGCCGGGCACACGATCTGTCACGGTTCTACGAAGTATGTTCTGCGTCTCATCCCCTCGGGCATTTTACACGATGGCGTTAAGTGTATTCTAGGCAACGGCGTGGTGATCGACCCGATCGCTTTATTTGAAGAAATGGACGGTCTTGAAAAAATGGGGATTAAAATGGACGAGCGACTGATGGTCAGTCCGCATGCGCATATTATTTTGCCCTATCATAAATTGATCGACCAGGCTAAAGAAAAATATCTCGGTGAAAACCAGGTAGGCACGACTAAACGAGGGATCGGTCCTGCTTATCTCGATAAAATCGACCGCTGTGGAATCCGTGCGATTGATCTGATGGATTATCAAACGTTAAACGACAAATTGCAGAGAAATATCGGTGAAAAAAATAAAATCCTCAAAGCCTTCGGTGCTGAAGAATTGGAAGCCGAACCGATCATCGCACAATTTGCGGAGTTGGGACAGCGTTTGCGTCCGCTGATTGGTGACGTTCCTGCGTTCTTAGATCGCGCAATTAAAAGTAACAAAGAAATTTTGCTTGAAGGCGCTCAAGGAACGCTTTTGGATATCGATCACGGTACTTATCCATTCGTTACATCATCCAATGCAACCAGCGGAGGCGCGTGTACCGGATTAGGAATCGGTCCATCGAAGATCAATCATGTCATGGGCGTCATCAAAGCGTATACAACGCGGGTTGGTAATGGCCCTTTCCCGACAGAATTTGACGAACCGTTCGGTTCTAAAATTCGTGAATTGGGCGGTGAATATGGAAGCGTGACCGGAAGGCCACGCCGGTGCGGCTGGCTCGATCTCGTTCAATTGAAATATGCCACTTTTGTTAACGGCATTGACGAATTAGCCATTACTAAACTGGATGTATTGGATACGATCGATGAATTGAAAGTGTGCATCGGATATAAATTGGATGGCAAAGCCATTGATTACTTTGTGACGGATGGGCGAGTGCTTGACAAAATTGAACCCGTATATCAATCAATCCCAGGCTGGAAAGCTAATACGTCGAAAATTAAAAAATTCGCCGACTTGCCAAAAAAAGCGCAAGAATATCTTCGGTATATCGAAAGTTTTCTGGACGGACCCAAAATTAAAATCATTTCGGTCGGCCAGGATCGTGAAGAAACGCTGATACTTTGAAAATATTATGAGTGACGTCCAATTTGAACCGGTGATGGGGCTTGAAGTCCATTGCCAATTACTGACCAAAACCAAAGCTTTTTGCTCGTGTGGCACTCAATTTGGCGCCATGCCGAATACGCAAACGTGCCCGGTGTGTTTGGGTTTGCCCGGAGCATTGCCAGCGCTCAATAAACGTGCGGTTGAATTTGCGATTCGAATGGGATTAGCCACACACTGTGTCATTGCCGGGGAATCTATTTTTGCGCGCAAAAATTATTTTTACCCCGATTTACCGAAAGGCTATCAGATATCGCAATTTGACAAACCGCTTTGCGAGCACGGCTGGCTTGAGGTCGAAATCGGCGAAACTGTCAAACGCATCGGCATCAAACGGATTCATCTCGAAGAAGATGCCGGTAAATCCATTCATGATGATGCCGTCACTGGCGGACGCGG
>JABWBZ010000335.1:1397-4600 GCA_013359335.1 bacterium | reverse complement strand
GATTTTTAGTAGAAATTTGTAGTTCCTACTTTAATTTATAGAGTCGCCGCTTTTTATTTTAGTCCTTTTTCATTACACAACTTTTGAAAGTAACTCCATTTCAATTCTTCATTTCCATTTATTTTAAGGCTGACAAAAGTAACTTAACATTTACGTTTTATCAACATTTTTCCAATGCCTGTTATTCAACACGTCGTTATCATTCACGGTCTCGCCGATGTTTCCAAATCCTGGAATCGATTGAAACCTATGTTATCCGGCAAGGGATTCATACCATATTTTTTTGAATACCCCACTTTCAAAAATGACCTGAATATTCCAAAGATTGCATCACGTTTAAGTGAATTTGTCAAACAACAAATCGGTTCTTCACCGTTTCAAATTATTGCCCATTCCCAAGGCGGTTTGATCTCAGAATGGTATGATGCATTTGAAAATTCGGGTTCGCTCAAACGTGTCGTTACTATCGCAACGCCGTTTCACGGCAACATGATTCCTGCATTGGCCCCGCGCGCGCTCGTTCGGCACTTACCTTTCTCCAGACAACAAATCAAAGGTCTCGGCTGTTACAGCGAGATCATTCAACAACTACTGCTCTGCAGGCTTAAAAACAGTTCAGAGTACATTTCCTTCATCGGACTGACAGGAAAGATATTCGGCATCGAGGGCGACCGGCTCGTGTCGACGTGCGAAGCCAATCGGAATGCGACCATTTATCGATCCGGAAAATTAATCGCTGCACCAGAACCAGCCACGGTAATTTACATGAAAAAATCGCATTGGCCATTGAGTTACGTCCGAAAGTTACACGAACCAGAAAATGAATTCGCCTCTCGCCTGCTTCTCGCTCTTGACGGACGGCCGCAACCGCCAAACATTCTTCGTCCAACCCAATGCGCCTTCGTTATCCGTGGGAGTTATATCGATTCATTGACCGGACACGGGAAAGCTGTTCTGAATAAACCTACGTGGGACAAAAATTACAGACTTTTGTATGTCAATGCACACGAAACGGAAATAAAAATAGCCGGACAGAAAATCGATCTTCAGCCCGGCCGGTTTACGTATTATGTGTAGTTGCTGGTTTGTAGAGAAACGGGCGTTTTGCACTGCCGATGCGCAATCGTTGCGTTAAGGAAGCTGCAAATTTCCATTTTCATCCATTTCCCAAAACGGATTGTGAGCGACTTCGATCAAATGTCCATCCAAATCTTTGAAGTAACCACTGAAGCCGCCCCAAAAAACTTTCTGCGCGGGTTTGATGATTTTGGCGCCAAGCTTTTCAACTTGTTTGAGTGTTTGTTCGACCTCGTTTTTATTCCGTGCATTATAGGACAATGTAATTCCTGAAAAGCCATTTCCTTCGGCACTGACCGTGGCGTCTTCCGCCAATAATTTTCTCGGGTATAGAGCCAACACGATACCGCCCAATGGAAATAAGACCAGATCATCTATACTGGCCGATGACCGTTTCCAACCTAACCCTTTTTCGTAAAATCCGACGGCCCTTTCAATATCCTCAACACCCAGCGTAATCATGTTAAGCTTTTGTCGCATGTCATCTCCATTTAATACAAAAACATTGGTTTATTCATCACATTAAAAACTTTCGGACGGTAATTCTCCGAATCGTATAATTCTTTTACATCCACAATGCGTTTGCCCTGAATGATTGTTTCAGCCGGAACGACCGTGTAGCGGCCTTCGTGCAGCGCCGTCATCATGCCTGAACGTTTTTTCAGCAGTAAATCAACCGCCAGCCCGGCATAACTCATAGCGACCATCCGGTCCAGCGCATCCGGCTCGCCGCTCCGCATCAAATAAGCCAGCGATTGATAGATCATGTGTGAACCCGTAATTTTCTTGATTGCATCGGAAGTAATTTCGCCGATCCCGCCAAGTTTTTTGTGACCGTAAGCATCTTCCTGTCCGTATTCGACAATTTTACCTCCGACCATAGTCGCGCCCTCGGAAATCGTCATGATCGCATAATTGCTCGGATTGTTCCGTTTGTCCTCCATTAGATATTGAGCCAGTTTCTCCGGATCAAACGGTACTTCGGAAATAATCGCCCGGTCCGCACTGGCAAGATGAGCTGAAATCAAAGACGTCTCGCCGGAATTGCGCCCGAATAATTCTACGACGGCAATGCGTTCGTGCGAACCCGCCGACGTCCGCAGCATATTGATAAAATGCACCGAACGCGTCACAGCCGTTGAAAATCCGATACAGTAATCGGTACCGAAGACATCATTATCCATCGTTTTGGGAATCGCAACGACGGGAAATTTCTCGTTGTGTAAACGTACGGTATAACTCAGCGTATCGTCGCCGCCGATGGTCACAAGCGCGTCGATTTTGAGATGCACGAGAACTCTCAAAATATGCGAAGTAAAGTCGACCTTGGTTTTGACGTCCAGTTTATCGTGTTCGGGTTTTCGTAAAAACGAGGGAATGTCACCGGCGCTGACTTTGCCTGGGTTCGTACGCGACGTGTGGAGCACAGTGCCGCCGCTACGATCGATCGTGCGCGTGTTGATTTTATTCAAAGGCATAAGATATTGAGACGAACCTTCCGGATCGTCCGGATTGTATTTTAATAATCCGGCCCATCCGCTGCGAATGCCAATCACTTCAAGACCGGCATTGATCGCATCGTACACGACCGCTTTGATACAAGGATTGAGACCGGGTACATCACCGCCTCCGGTAAGAATGCCTATCCGTTTCATAGTCTATCCTCTCGTTTTTAGATAAGAAAACCTCTCTGGCGTAGAATTTACGCAAACAAAGCTTTTGCATACAACAAAAATCATAACTTGCAAAATGATTGGATTTCCTGTAATATTTTCCACCTTGCAACACACGACTATGAGGTACATACCATGCCTATCATGAAAAACATCCTGCTCTGGTGCTCACGCAATCGATGGATGAGCCGCCGTTTTCCAAAATTTAAATTCGTCCAACGCGCCGTCAAACGTTTCATGCCTGGTGAAGATCTCGCCTCGGCTCTCGCCGTAAGCCGCTCGTTTCAATCGCGCGGCATCAGCACCGTTCTCACTTGCCTTGGCGAAAATATCAACGATCTAAGCGAAGCTGAAAAAGTCAGGAATCATTACTTATCCGTTCTGGATCAAATTTCTGAAATGCAGTTGCCCACCGAAATTTCAGTTAAATTGACGCAACTCGGGCTCGATATC
>JABWBZ010000335.1:0-1378 GCA_013359335.1 bacterium | reverse complement strand
CGATCTGGAAAAAACCAAAATGTATTTCAGACAAATTGCCAAAAAAGCCGCTGAACAAAATAATTTCGTCTGGATCGATATTGAAAGCAGCGGATACGCCGATGTTACGATAGCTTTTTTTAAGGCCATGTATGCCGAATTTTCCAATGTCGGATTATGCCTCCAGGCGTATTTGTATCGAACGGAAAAAGACTGGAACGAATTGAAAAATTCGCCCGGAATTCGCCTCGTCAAAGGGGCATACAGAGAATCGGCCAGCGTCGCCTTTCCTTCGAAAAAGGATGTGGATGCTAATTATCTGAAACTGGCTTTGCAAATGATTGAAACGGCACAAAACGGAAAATTCCGCCCCGGCATTGCCACGCACGACATGAAAATTGTTGAAGCAATCAAAAATACCGTCAACGAAAAAAAATGGAATCCGGCTTCGATCGAATTTCAAATGCTGTACGGTATTAATGATGATGGACAAACGTTGCTAACTCGTGAAGGCTACAAAATGCGTGTACTGATCAGCTACGGCTCCGCGTGGTTCCCGTGGTACATGCGGCGTCTTGCCGAACGTCCGGCAAATGTTTGGTTTGTGTTAAAAAGCATGTTTAGATAAATTTCTCATTAATAGTCATTTCGAAGAGCTCCGGTTTTTATCGGGACGACGAGAAAATCTGTCACAGATTTCTCCGGCCTTCGACCGTCGAAATGACATGGAAAGGAATTGATGACCTTAAAAGGAATCCTCCCACCTGTACCGACGCCATTCATCCTAGGCGAATTAGCCTTGCAAAAATTAATCGACAATTTGATTAAATGGAATACGTTTGATCTTGCCGGCTATCTCGTTCTCGGATCGAACGGCGAAGCCGTAATGTTGAATGAAAAAGAAAAGTTGCAGGTTTTAGAAATCGCGCGCGGATCGATTCCAAAAACCAAAATCATGATGGCCGGCGCGAATGCCGATTCAACCAAAGAAAATATTGTTTTCATCAATAAAGCGGCTGAAATCGGCGCCGATTGCGCGCTCGTCATTACGCCGTTTTATTACAAAGAATCGATGACGCAGGAAATTTTGTATCGGCATTTTAGCCGTGTCGCCGACGACGCAAAAATTCCAATTTTGTTGTACAACGTTCCTCAATTCACCGGCGTCAATCTTGCCGCCGAAACCGTCGCGCGATTATCTGAACATCCCAATATCATTGGTCTCAAAGACAGCTCCGGCAACATGGGACTTTTTGCCGATCACGTTGCACTCGTTTCGGAAGATTTTGCATGTTTTGTGGGGAATGCGCCGACCCTTTTGACCGCGCTCACTCTCGGAGCTGCCGGAGGTATTCTCGCCGTAGCTAACGTTTTGCCGGAGGAATGCATTCACATCACA
>JABWBZ010000334.1 GCA_013359335.1 bacterium | reverse complement strand
CTCCACCCCACGTCGACGTGCTGTTCGCCAAGCAATTCTTTTCGCAAAGCCAGCGCTTTCTCGAAATTGGATAATGCGCTATCGTTTTTTCCGAGCGCCCACTGCACCAATCCCAATTTATTATAAGCCGTAGCGACGCTGGAGTTTTTTTCGCCAAGATTGGTTATGCCGTCGGCAATGGATTTATTGAATAAATCGGCGGCAATACGGTATTCCCCTTTATAACGATAATTCTCGGCAATCATCGTCTGGCAATCGATTTGTCCGGCGTGGTTGCCGTCTTTCTCATACAGCGCACGTGCTTTTTGAAAGTACGCGATCGAACTGTCGAAAGACGACCAATTCAGCAACGAATCGGCTTTAAGAAAGTAATGGCGCGCCAACGCCGTGTCCGGTATCGATTCCGCCACAGATGAGACAGGATTTTCATATTCATATTTCAGAATAAATACGGCGCCGGCGGCCACAAGCGCCAGCAAGAAAGCCGATAATCGCCAGGTTCTCGAAATCATAAAAAGGGTCGTTGGGATGGAGTGGATCCGCGAGTAATATAGGGCGTGAAAATTTACAAGGCAATAAGGATTTGTTTTTGCCACGAAGCTGCGCCTACAGATTTCTCGTCGTCCCGATTTATCGGGATGAGAAGCCTGATTGCGCATCTACTTTTTTATCACTAAACCACGAAAATACCAACAATAATAACGAAAACTTGGTGTCTTAGTGACTTAGTAGTTAAGAAGCACCATCCAAAATCGAACGAATTTTGCTGGCCAATTCATCCGGATCATAGGGTTTGGGAATAATTTGCACGCCCTCTTTCTGGGCAAATTCGACAATGTCGTCGTCACTGGTATAGCCGCTTGTAAAAAGAAATTTTACCCGATTGTTTTTTTCGGCTATTTCTTCATACACCTGCCTTCCGCCCTTTTTCGGCATGACCATGTCTAAGAGAATCAATCGAATGTCGTTGTGGTATTGCGCATACATTTTTAAGGCTTCATCGCCGTCGCCGGCCAATAAAATCGTATATCCCATATCCGATAAAATCGTTTTTAACATTTTCTTGAGCAGGTCTGTATCCTCCGCAATCAAAATCGTTTCGTGACCTTTAGTGCCGAATTGTCCGGCGGGTTCGTCAGGCAGTTTGACATCCACCTGCGGCACAGGCAGATACACTTCAAACGTTGCGCCCTGCCCCGGGGAACTCTTTACATCGATAAATCCTTTATGCTGGCGGACAATTCCGTATGCAACGGACAAACCTAAGCCGCTCGCTACTCCATGGCCTTTGGTCGTAAAAAACGGTTCGAATATTTTTTCCTGCACTTCAGGGGCAATGCCGACGCCTTGATCCGCAATCGCCACACAAACATATTGTCCGGGCTGAATAAAACTTGCCGTCGGTCCGACTATCCGGCGATTGCGTGAATCGTCTTCACTAAGTGTTGTGATTTTATACTGAACGACCACTCGTCCGCCTTTGTTCATGGCATCGCGCGCGTTGGTTAGCAAATTAAAAAATACTTGCTCGATCTGCGATTCATCGATGTGCAGTAACACGGAGTCTGAATGTTTGACCAGGTTGATCTCGACCGTTTCCCCCATCAATGGTCTCATAAATCCGACTACCTTTGACAAAACGTCGCCGATGTCTACTTGCCGTATTGAGAATATTTGATTACTACTAAAGGCCAGAATCTGTTTAGTCAAAAGTGCGGCCGTGCGGGCTGTTTCGTGAATTTCGATAAGCGTCTCCAATACGGGCGATTTTTCGCCAACCTGCTGCTGTCCGTACTTGGCGTAACCGATAATCACCGTCAAAAGACTGTTAAATTCGTGAGCAATTCCTCCTGCAAATCGCCCGATCGATTCGAGACGCTGCGATTGGCGTAATTGATCCTCGCTTTCACGGAGTTTTCTCTCCATTCGGCCTTTGTATAGCGCCAATTCTATACTTTTTTGGAAATCCGATTCACTGAATTCGGACTGCACAAATACAAAAGGCTCCGTTACGTCTTTTTGTGCAAATGAACCCTCGGTTATAAAAATAGTGGGCAGGCCGAATTGTTCATGAATTTGGTAGGAATATTTTTGAGCGGTCTCATTAAAATCCTCCGTTATGACGATATCACAAGGATCAGCGGGAAGGGTTTTGATGCAATCGACAAAATTATCGGCCTGTGCTACGACTTCGTGACCCAAAGCATTTATGATACCCGGCAACGTATTGATTCTTTTGGTTATGAGGAATATCCTGGCGTTTTCCATTTTTTAGGTTCCTTTTTTCCTACCCCTTCATAATTGCAATTAGCAGGCCTGATTTTGCTATGAACTAATCTCAGCTTAAATAATGATTTGGATGACTTCTACCAATAAAATTTAATGGAAAAAAGCCAGAATACTGGAAATTTACTCTTCATTATCCATTCGGAGTTTTTCTAAAACTGAATAATCTTCCAATGTCGTCGTATCACCGACTGTCGCACTTCCAGAAGCAATTTCACGCAATAATCGTCTCATGATTTTACCGCTTCGGGTTTTGGGCAAGGCTTCGGTAAACCGGATATCATCTGGTCTGGCTAAAGCGCCGATTTGTTTGGTAACGTGGGCTCTCAGTTCTTCATTCAATTCTTTACTATGGGAAATGCCCTGTTTAAGCGTAACAAATGCGACAATGGCCTGGCCCTTCAGTTCATCCGGACGTCCGAGAACCGCCGCTTCAGCCACGCTCGGATGGTGCACTAATGCGCTTTCAATTTCAGCGGTTCCAAGTCTATGTCCGGCTACATTGATCACGTCGTCTACGCGTCCCATCAGCCAAAAATAGCCGTCTTTATCTCGCCTTGCTGAATCACCGGTAAAATAGCAATGCGCAATATCGCTCCAATACTGCTTTTTGTACCGTTCATTGTCTCCATAAATGGTTCGAAGCATCGACGGCCATGGTTTGCGTATAACTAAATACCCACCTTGATCCATACCTACCGATTTACCATCTTTATCAACAACGTCGGCATGAATGCCTGGAAACGGGAGCGTGGCTGTTCCTGGTTTCGTTGGGATTGCTCCCGGCAACGGAGTAATCATGATAGCCCCTGTCTCAGTCTGCCACCATGTATCCACTATCGGACAACGTTCTTTTCCGATGATTTTATGATACCACATCCATGCTTCGGGATTGATCGGCTCGCCAACAGTTCCTAAAAGCCGCAGG
>JABWBZ010000050.1 GCA_013359335.1 bacterium | reverse complement strand
GCCGGACAATTGATTTTTGGCAATGATTATCTCATTATAAAAAATCTTTCCGAAGACGATCTGATTAAACTGATGACGTCGGATCAGGGTTTTGACCGTGAACGGTGCAAAGCGCTCGCCCGCATTTTCAAAGCGGAGGGGGAGTTACTTGAATCGAAGGGGTCTGAGCCATCGCTCCGATACCGCCAGGCGCTGGCATTGAATATTGAAGCAGTCCATCAGAGCGCCAACGATCATGAGTTGTCGCTGGACGATATTCAATGGCTATTAAACAAAATAAATCATGATGAATTTCCGGTGTCGCTCAACCGGCGGCTTTTTCGTTATTTTGAAACGATCGGGCGTTATGACAAAGCCGAAAATATTTTACACGATTTAATTGTTACCGGCGATTGTGAAGCACAAAACGCCGGCATTCTTTTTTATTCACGTTTAATGAAAATTTCAGACAGTGAATTACTTAAAGGCGGGCTTTCGCGCGAAGAAGTCACGGAAGCGATGAACGAGTTGATCAGGAAAAACTATAAAGGTATTTAGGCGGAGTATGACAGTTCAAGAAGTCATGAAAGAGCTTCGTACCATGGGGACCGAGCAGAATATTAAAATTTACCGCCGACACGGGATGGGCGCTTACATGTATGGCGTGAGTTTTTCACATTTACAGCAACTCAGGAAGAAAATAAAAACCGATCATGCATTAGCGCAGCAATTATGGAAGACCGGCAATGCCGATGCGCGCCATCTTGCAACGATGATCGTTGATCCCGAGTTGGCAACAGAAGGGCTGATCGATCGATGGGCGAAGGCGTTGTCGTATTATCTGATTGCCGATCTGCATGCCGGTTGGGTTTGCCATACACCGTGGGCGAAAAAGAAAGCCGAGGAATGGATTCGGACGGAGCACGAATGGATTGGGCGTGCGGGCTGGATGCTGGTCGCGTATATAGCCATGGAGAAAAATAATTTTTCGGATGAATACTTTAAAAAGCTGCTCTCTATGATTGAAAAAAAAATTCATCATGGGAAAAATTTTGCCAAACACGCAATGAATAATGCTTTGATCGCCATCGGCATCAGAAATAAATCTCTGAAAGAAGCAGCCCAGCAAGCGGCCAAACGTATCGGTAAGGTTGAAGTCGATCACGGCGAAACCAATTGCAAAACGCCCGACGCAGCGCTTTACATCGAAAAAGTATTTGCCCGAAGGCGATAATAATGTGATCGGCTTCTAACATAACGCCTATGGACTTCGGTCTATAGGTTTTTTTTATCGATTAAATTTTTTTTGAATGGCGATCCGGCTTATCAAGGTTTAATCTTGCTATTGTCTTACTCATGGCATAGATTCCAAGACCTTTTCCATCCTGTCTAAACATTCTTTTTACTTCAATGGCGAGGAATTTCCATGCCCTCAGACAAGCCTAAGAAGAATCCATCGGTAAAAAAACCTTCGGGAAAAACCATGTTATTTGGCGTTGAAGAAGCTAAAGCGCTACGGGCCAAACTATCATTGTCCGGCGATACTCCTGAGCATATTCGTATGAAAGAATTTACTCCCGGAGTTCCGCCGTGGCGTCGCTGGGGACCGTTTGTGGCCGAGCGGTCGTGGGGTACGGTGCGTGAAGATTACAGTTCCAACGGCGACGCATGGAGTTATCTCAGCCACGACATGGCGCGAAGCAAAGCGTTTCGATGGGGCGAAGACGGTATCGCCGGTTTTTGCGATCGTTACCAGGTGCTGACGTTTGCGCCGGCGTTCTGGAACGAAAAAGATCCGATTCTCAAAGAACGCTTGTTCGGCCTGACGCCCAATGAAGGTAATCACGGCGAGGACGTCAAAGAATATTATTTCTATCTCGACAGCGTTCCGTCTCATGCCTACAATAAATATTTATATAAATATCCGCAGCGTGAGTATCCTTACCGCCGGCTGATCGATGAAAATCGGTCCCGCAACGGGCAGGGTGACGAGTTCGAATTGCTTGATACCGGTATTTTTGACGACGATCGTTATTTCGACGTATTTATCGAATATGCGAAAAACGGGCCGGAAGATGTATACATTCGCATCGAAGTGTGGAATCGCGGACCGGAAGACGCGCCATTTCACTTTGTACCCAATTTCTGGTTTCGTAATAAATGGGGTTGGACGAATCCGAGAACTTCCGAACCGATCATTGAAGTCGGTCCGAAAGGCAAAAATTTCGTCAGCGTCGTTGCGGACGATTCCAACATGGAACCATTCAAAAATCTTCCGTTTTTGTATTTACTCGGCAAAAGATATTTGTATGCCGAAGGCTCGCCGTCCATGTATTTTACTGATAATGAAACAAACGCAGAACGACTGTATCATGCGCCGAATCCGAAACCCTATGTCAAAGATGCATTCCATCGCTACGTCGTTCAAAAAGAAAACTGTATTAATCCGGATAATCGCGGGACCAAATCGTGTTTCCATTATCAACAAATGATTCCGGCGAAACAGTGCAAGGTTTTCAGGCTTCGACTGACATCGGAAGTATTGAGTTCGCCGTTTGAAAATTTCGACGCGTTCGTGACAATAAGGCAAAAAGAAGCGGACGCTTTTTATGAAACTGTTTATCCTCCGAAAGCAAGTCCGGAGGAAAAGAAAGTCATGCGGCAGGCGTACGCCGGGCTGCTTTGGACGAAGCAAATTTATTTGTATGACGTCAATCGATGGCTGATCGGCGATAATCCGGATTTTCCGCCGCCGGATTCACGCCAGAATATTCGCAATTCACACTGGCGGCATTTGAATTCGATGCGCATTTTGTCCATGCCAGACAAGTGGGAATATCCGTGGTTTGCCGCGTGGGATTTGGCGTTTCATGCCATTGCGTTTGCTGATATCGATATCGAATATTCGAAAGAAATGTTGTGGGTGATGTTGTTCGAACAATTCCAACATCCCAACGGGCAGATTCCGGCGTACGAGTGGGAATTTTCTGATCTCAATCCGCCCGTTCATGCGCGTGCCGTGTGGAAAGTGTACACAATGGATAAAGAGCGGACGGGCAAAGGCGATCTCGTTTTCCTGGAAAAATGTTTTCACAAATTGTTGATGAATTTTGCATGGTGGATCAATAAAGTTGATAGCTCAGGCAATAACGTTTTTGAGGGCGGGTTTCTGGGATTGGACAATATCACGGTGGTCGATCGCAGTGAAAAATTACCCGGCGGCGCGACGCTTGAACAATCCGATGCAACGGGCTGGATGGGAATGTTTTGCTTGAATCTCATGCGCATTGCGCTGGAATTGGCCAAGCATAACAAAGTTTACGAAGGGCTTGCGACAAAATTCGTGCAACACTATATCTACGTCGGCGCTGCGATGAAAAACATGGGCGCGCAAGGTATTGAACTGTGGGACGAAGAGGACGGATTTTTTTACGACGTACTCGTTTATCCCAACGGCCAAGGTTACGAAAAATTTCAAGTGCGTTCGCTCGTCGGATTGATCGCCATGTATGCCATCGACGTGCTGGAAGATCGGGAGTGCGAAGAGAACAAGGAATTTATCAGCAACTTAGATTGGTTTATCCGCAATCGTCCCGACATTGTTCAGCGGTGCGTGTACAGCGATGAGACGAACGGCCACCGGCGCCACGTCTTGTCGATCGTCGATTCGCATCAGTTGAAAAGAATTTTAGAATGCATCACCGATCCGGAAGAATTTTTATCCGCCGCCGGTTTGCGCAGTTTATCGAAATATCATGAAAAAAATCCATTTTATTTCGGCGATAAAGTCGTGCATTACGAACCGGCAGAGGCGGTAAGCAAAATCAAAGGCGGCAACTCCAATTGGCGCGGGCCGATCTGGTTTCCGACCAGTTATTTTATGATCAATTCGCTCGTGAAATTTTCCGAGGCTTTTGGGAAAGATTATGGTATTCAGCGCGATGGAAAATTGATTACGCCTTACAAACTGGCTGAGGATTTGGCCAACCGCATGATCAAAATATTTTTGCCTGACGAAAAAGGCCATCGGCCGGTGCACGGGGTTAACAAAAAATTTCAAACTGATCCGCATTGGAAAGACTATGTGCTTTTTTATGAATACTTTCACGGCGATACCGGCCAAGGGCTTGGCGCGTCGCACCAGACAGGCTGGACGGCGTTGATAGCTACACTGATCAAAGAATGGAGGCAGTAGAAGAAAAGCAAAATTGCGGAGTTCCGCGCAGGCGTGGAAGCCTCAAAACATGACAAAAGTCATTTGAAACTTTGGAACGCTTTTATACTATGGAGCGTTTGGAATCAGGTTTTAATTAGGCGTAATGGATGAAGTCAAGAAGGATAGTTACTCGTACCCACTCACGGTAGCTGTCCTTATTTTATGTTAAGGAGGTTTATGAAGATTGTCATACCCAAGGAAACGTTTCCGGGCGAAAAACGCGTGCCGATGATTCCGTCCGACGTGGCAAAATTAGTCAAACGCGGCGCCCAGGTTGAAATAGAAGCCGGAATGGGCATGGGCTCCAATTATACCGATCAGGATTATATTCAATCCGGCGCATCCGTTTCGGCCGATCGTAAAAACATGATCGCTTCGGCGGAAATTGTTTTAAGGTTAAGAAAACCGGCGGCTGAAGAAATCGGGTGGTTAAAAAAAAATACGATTCATGTCAGCTATCTGGATCCATTCAATGAAAAAGATTTATTAAAAAAGTTGGCCGATGGCGGCATTCATTCCGTTTGCATGGAAATGATTCCACGTTCGACCCGCGCTCAGAAAATGGACGCATTGAGTTCACAAGCCAGCCTTGCCGGTTATGTCGCCGTGATTCTCGCGGCGGAACGGCTTAATAAAATTTTTCCGATGATGATGACGCCGGCCGGTACGATCAATCCTTCGCGCGTATTTATCATCGGTGCCGGCGTGGCCGGATTACAAGCCATTGCAACGGCCAAACGGCTTGGCGCGCGCGTCGATGCTTTCGATACGCGACCGGTCGTGGCGGAACAAGTTCGTTCACTCGGCGCTAAGTTTCTCGAAGTCGATCTCGGCGAAACCGGCCAAACCAAAGACGGATATGCGAAAGAACTGACGCCGGAACAATTGGCCAAACAGCGCGAAGCGATGGCTAAGCAATGCGGATTGTCCGATGTCGTCATTACTACCGCGCAGGTTTTCGGCCGTAAAGCGCCGATCATTATCACTAAAGATATGATTGCAAGAATGAAGCCCGGATCGATCGTTGTCGATCTCGCTATCGAAGGCGGCGGTAATGTCGAGGGAGCAGAACCGGGAAAAGAAATGGATTTCAATGGCGTCAAAGTCTTGGGAATCCAAAATCTGCCGGGGAAAGTTGCCGTGCACGCCAGCCAAATGTATTCAAGCAATCTGACGAGTTTGATTCTGGAATTTTGGGACGATGCGACGAAAAGTTTCAAACTTGATCCGAATGATGATATTCTTAGGGGTGCGTTGGCGACGTATGACGGCCATATTTTCAGTGAAACTTTGAAAAATATTTTCAAATAGGGAGATGTTATGCGCCTACTGCTTCTTATTTCAACGCTTGCACTTTCGGCGATGCCGGTATTAGCCGGCGAAGCCGGAGATACCGCTGCTCATCAGGTGAGTGACGAAGTGCTGCTATTTTTGTTGTTCATTCTGGTGATTTCAATTTTTCTCGGATTCGAAGTTATCTCAAAAGTTCCTTCTTTATTACATACGCCATTGATGTCCGGTTCGAATGCGATTTCCGGAATTACGATTCTCGGTTCGATGATCGCCGCCGGTCTCGGCGCTGGCCACGAGATCAGCATGATGCTGGGCGGTTTTGCCGTCGGCTTTGCGATGATCAACGTGGTCGGCGGTTATTTGGTTACTGACCGGATGCTGCACATGTTCAAAAAGAAAAATGGCGCAGCGAAAGGAGGCAAGTCATGAAAACGGAAACGTTAGTCAATTTAGTTTATATCCTTTCAGCGATCACATTCATTCTCGGGTTTAAAATGATGACGTCGCCGCAGAATGCACGTCGCGGTAATTTTATTTCAGCTATCGGCATGATCTCTGCAATTATTGTAACGGTCATGCTGCCGGAGGTCATTTCATTTACATGGCTCTTAGGCGGTGTTGTCGTAGGTTCGCTTGTCGGCGTTTTATTGGCTTACCTAACGCCGATGACGGGCATGCCTCAAATGGTTGGGCTGCTGAATGGCTTCGGAGGGTTGGCAAGCTTATTGGTCAGCTGGGCTGAATATCACTTGATGCCGGACACTACGCATTACAGAGCGTTTGTAATCTTTCTGACGCTCATGATCGGCGCTATAACTTTTTCAGGCAGCGTGATTGCGTGGGCTAAATTGGAAGAAAAATTTATCAGCGGCAAAGCCGTGGTTTTCAAAGGCCAGCACATCGTCAATGCATCGATTGTTGCATTAATCGTGTTGGGTGGAATTTTGTTTACAATGAATCCGGGGTCGGGGTATCAAATTTATATCGCCATGGTTGTTTTTTCGTTGATCCTCGGTGTGATGCTGGTTATACCTATCGGCGGAGCAGACATGCCGGTCGTGATTTGTTTGTTGAATAGTTATTCCGGAATGGCTGCGTGTGCATCGGGATTTGTCGTGATTAATAATCTGCTGATTGTTGCCGGAGCGCTTGTCGGAGCGAGCGGAATTATTTTGACGATTATCATGTGCAAAGCGATGAATCGTTCGGTGGCCAATGTGTTTTTCGGCGGATTTGGAGCGACGACAGCCGGTCAAGGTCAGATTGTGCAAGGCGAAGTAAAGCCGATGAGCGCGAGCGATGCGTATTTGGTTCTAGAAGCCGCGTCGTCCGTGGTGTTCGTGCCGGGCTATGGACTTGCGGTTTCGCAGGCGCAGCATACCGTGCGTGAATTGGCCGAATTGTTAGAGAAAAAAGGTTGCGACGTGCGGTACGCCATTCATCCCGTTGCAGGCCGCATGCCCGGCCACATGAACGTGCTGTTGGCGGAAGCCAATGTTTCGTACGATCATTTGATGGAGATGGATGCGATCAATCCGATTATGGAAACCGTCGACGTCAGCGTGGTCATCGGCGCTAACGACGTCGTCAATCCTGCGGCGAGAGAAGATAAAAGCAGCCCGCTATTCGGCATGCCGATCATCGACGTCGATAAATCGCGCACCGTGATTGTACTCAAACGTTCGATGAATCCCGGATTTGCGGGAGTCGACAATCCGCTGTTTTTTAAACAAAATACGCGGATGCTTTTTGGCGATGCGAAAGCCAGCATTCAATCGCTGGTTAATGAATTCAAAGGAAGTCATTAGGAACTGATTATCAAAATGCGATAAGGATTTCTCGCCAAGGCGAAGGTGTATATCTCTGCGTCATTGCAGATCTGCGAGATAGTATAATTTTAAATAGTTTTTGAATCAACAACTCTTAGTCATTGCAATGGCTGAGAGTTTTTTTTCGTGACATATATTGGGCATTGATCGACAGTGCGCTTTTATGAATATTTCATTGCTCATGAATCTATTCGGTATTACATTGTTTTCATCTATGAAGTATTTCACATTAATGACAATTGCATTAATTTTCGCGTCATGCGGAACGAGCGGCAGTATCGGCATTGGCCGTTATTACAAAAAATCGCAAGCGGAAAGTTGGTCGAACATGGGCGGGAATGCCGGCCGTACCGGTTACCGCCAGACGGACATTCAGCCGCCGTTGGAATTGGCGTGGAAAGCTTCCGTTTCATCGGCCGTCAATGAGGTTATTAGCGTCAAAGACAGCATTATTTATTTTGGGACGCTCGACGGACGAATGTATGCGGTCTGGATTGGTGACGGCAGGACCATCGGTCGTATTCGTTATACGCATGCGTCGTCAGCCGGCATGAGTCTGACTGGCAATATCGCCGTGTACGGTTTGAGCAATGGTAAAAATACGCTTATTGCTTACCATTTGATGGAACGGAAACATATCTACGCCAAAGATATTGGCGCCATTGAGACTAATCCGCTCGTGGTGGAGGACTACATTTATGTGGGTTCGCAGAATAAAAACTTCTATTGCGTCAATTTATCTGATGGCAGCGTGAAGTGGAAATACTCTCTTAAAAAACCAACCAAATCATCGCCCAGCGTTAATACGATCAATGTTTTTTTCGGCGCTGACGATGGAAAGGTATATTCACTTAATCGTTATACCGGGCAACTCAACTGGTATTTCCAAGCGGATGGCGCCGTTCAAAGCGCTCCGGTTATCGATGATCCGTATGTATTTGTAGGAACCGTCGATGGAAATTTTTACGCGCTTAATTTATCCGACGGAGCTGTAAAATGGCAATTCAAAGTAGAGAAACCGCTTCCGGGAAGTATCTTTGCATCGGCATCTACGGACAAAGGTCGCGTGTATATCGGTTCGACGAATGGGTATTTATACGCGCTCAATAAAAACGACGGCGCCGTGGACTGGCAATTTAAAACAAACGGCGCCATCAGTACGGCGCCATTGGTGACACCAAAATATATCTTCGTCGGGTCGCAGGATAAGTTTTTCTATGCGATCAATTCTACGACAGGGCTGTCCGAGTGGCAGTACAAAACGAACGGCCGTATCAAAACCAATCCAGCCCGATACGGCGATTATATTTTTATCGCCGCTGAAAATAATAACGTATTTGCATTTCGTCCAGGATTAAGTTTGAAATGATAAAAAGATTAGTACAAATTATTTTAATAATGGCCGTGTTCCCGGAAATGTCGTCGGCGCAAACGGGCGGCGAAAAAGGCGTGGTGATCTTGACTTCTTCTTTTCCCGTTGAAGGAGTGGTAATTGATGACAGCCTTCATAACCATGGATTACCTTATCGGGTTGAACTCGCGCCCGGTTTGCATTCCATTATTGTCAAAAACCCGCGGCGTTTTGATTATCTTCAGGCTGATTTTTTTCGTATGGTCGAAGTTCGCGCCAATGAAGAAATAAAACTGACCATCGAGTTTCCGTCACTTACTCTCGTCAATTCTTATCCTCACGACGCATCGATTGTTGCCGGCGGAATTATGCTTGGAAAAACGCCGATGCCATTGGAATTGTCCCGCTATAAAAATCAATCGCTCGCGTTGCAAAAATCGGGATATGATGATTTTAATTTTTTAGTAACGGATTCTGCCATCCAAAAAAGTTCGATCTGGATTACGCTCGATCCCAAAGATCCTTACGCATCCAATCATCATGATAATGAATTCAAAACCGAAGCGTGGAAGGAACGGGGGATTGGCAAAAACAAAAATTGGCTGATCATTACCAGTGTTTTAGGGATTACATCGGGCGGGATTGCAGCGTATTACAAAAACAAAGCGGACAATGCGTTTGAAAAAGCCAAAAGAGCGCGTAGAACCGGCGATCGCGACTTGCAGGCCAAACTTGAAAACCGTACGGAAAAATATGACCGCTATTCTACCATAGGATTTATCGGATTACAAATTAATCTTGGAGCCGCTGTCTATTTTCTCTTAAAAGCCAAGTAAATCAGACCGCTCAGAATTCAAGTTCAATCCCCACCGGGCAATGATCGGAGCCCATTACTTCCGGCATAATCCACGCATTTTTGAGGTGAGGCAGAAGATTGTCGGAGATAAAATGATAATCGATTCGCCAGCCTACATTTCGCGCGCGCGCGCGCGTCTGTAAGTCCCACCATGAATATTGATTCGGTTCTTTATTGAATTGGCGGAAAGTATCGATATAACCGTGATCCACTAACTTGTCCATCCACGCTCGTTCAATCGGTAAAAATCCTGAAATTTTTTCATTCTCTTTAGGCCGTGCGATGTCAATTTCTTTATGAGCCGTATTATAATCGCCGCAAATGACAAGCTTTTTGCCTTGAGCTTTTAATGAGTCGAAATATTTGAGAATTTCTTCATAGAATTCCATTTTATAATCGAGGCGTTCCTGATCTTTTTTCCCGTTTGGAAAATAAATATTAAATAAAACGAAATCGCCGTGATCGGTCATTAAAACGCGGCCTTCAGAATCGAATTTTTCAATACCGAATCCGTATTGAACTTTCGTTGGTTCAATTTTACTGAAGGTTGCAACGCCGCTGTAGCCTTTTTTTTGCGCCGAGTGATAATAGGCATGATAGTCTTTGGGTTTCAATAGCGATTCATCCAATTGATCCGGCTGAGCTTTCGTTTCCTGCAAACCGATGATATCAGGATTGGCTTTTTCCAGCCATTCGAAAAAACCTTTCTTCGCTACGGCGCGAAGCCCGTTCACATTCCACGAGAGAATTTTCATAATCCATTCCGAAGTAGATAAATAAAATTAGCGGACGCAATTTAAGTGAACGGGTCAAATCATTCAAGGTAAACTTTCAAGGCCAAGTTCAGGCGGTAGTGTTTTCTCTCTTGATAAGAAATGATTTTATGCTTATTCTTTTGCGTCTATTAACCACGACCCACTATGTTTCAGCATCGCGTCGCGCGCAACCGCGTTTTATATTTTATCATCTGGCTTATTTTGCTTTCCGCCTTTGCTTATCTGGTGACCAATTATCATTTGGAATTTTATCAGTTATTGCTGCTCGTAGTGATTTTCCTGCTGCCAGGCCGGTTGGTCAAATATTTCTGGAGGGATTTTTTCAGGGGGCGAAAGCAATTGGTTCGCGGCAAATACGACCGTTCAATCGAACTGCTCAATAACTTTCTCCAAAAAATACAAAACGCGCCGTCGTTGAAATGGCTGATGTTTTTTTCTTCAGGTTTGTATTCTTTCAAAGTGGAAGCGGTTGCGCTGACGTATCTGGCCATCGCGTATTTACATAAAAAGGAATTAGACACGGCGGAAAATCATCTGAAACGAGCGCTGGCTATTGACACCCAATACACACAAGCATTCAAATATTATGCTGCGCTCGCTTTGGCGCGCGGTGAAGAAATTCAATCCCGTCATTACCTGAATGAAGCGCTCCGGCATGGCCTTCCGAAAGTCTCCTTCAATGAATTTCGACAATCGATTCAAAAAGAATTAAATTTTTAAACTCCATCTATGATTTCGAAAATTCTTGTTTTCGGCAGAATGATCAAGTTCTCGCATACGATCTTTGCGCTGCCGTTCGCACTCACGTCCGCCGTTCTGGCGTCGCGTGAACATCCACTAACAATTGAAAAAATATTCTGGATCATCATGGCGATGATCGGAGCGCGAACCGCCGCCATGGGGTTCAATCGGATCGTCGATGCTCCGTTTGACGCACAAAATCCGAGGACAGCCAATCGTGAAATTCCGCGCGGCGTGATCGGAAAAAGCACCGCGGCATTGTTTGTGATTTTGTCGGCGGCGCTGTTGATTGTGGCGTCTTATTTTCTGAATGCATTGTGTTTTTATCTGTCGCCGTTGGCGTTGGCGATTGTTTTATTTTATTCATTGACGAAGCGGTTTACTTCGTGGTCGCACGTTTTTCTTGGAATCGCCTTAGGCGTGGCGCCGTTGGGCGCGTGGATTGCTCTGAGCGGGGAATGGAATTGGTACGCCTTTATGCTCGGATGCGCGGTACTGGCGTGGGTTGCCGGTTTTGACATTATTTACGCCTGCCAGGATTACGAGTTCGATAAAGAAACCGGTTTATTTTCGATTCCGAAAACATTCGGAATTTCCAATGCGCTTTGGATTTCGCGCTTGTTTCACGTCGCGGCTTTTACTTTGCTCATACTTGTAGGTTATTTCATCGCCTTGCAGTGGTTATATTTTCTGGGCGTAATCATAATCGGAATTATGTTGTTGTATGAACAGCTTTTAGTGAAGCCGCACGACCTTTCGAAAGTGAATGTAGCGTTTATGAATTTGAACGGGGTTATCAGTGTGTTGTATTTTATCGTAACGGCGTGCGACGTGTATTGGGTATGAATTATTTGATTATTTTTATAGGCGGCGGTATCGGTGCGATGAGCCGGTATGCGCTGCAAGGTATTGTGTACGAATTTACAGGCGCGGCATTTCCTTACGGAACGTTGATGGTCAACGTTCTGGGATGTTTTCTGATCGGAGTATTTGCCGGCGCGTCTGAGAAATTTATTATCGATCCGCAATGGCGGATTTTTCTGACGATCGGTTTACTCGGCGGATTTACTACTTTTTCGTCATTGGGGTATGAAACATTTGCTTTATTCCGCGATGGAGAAATTTTGTTGGCATTGGCCAATATTTTTGGCAGCGTGCTTATCGGATTATTGTCGGTATGGTTAGGATTTTTTTTGATTAAATAATTATCAAAGAGCAGCGGTATGAAAATCGAAGGCGAAGGCAAATTACTCCGCATTTTTACCGGAGAAATGGATAAACATGGCAGCAAGCCGTTGTACGAAGCGATTGTGCTTAAAGCGAAAGAACTCGGTTTAGCCGGATCGACGGTTTTACGTGGCATTCAGGGTTTTGGAGCTAATTCAAGAATGCACACCGCCAAAATTTTACGTCTGTCAGAGGATTTACCTATCGTTATCGAAATCGTCGATACCGAAGACAAAATCCGCGGGGTATTGCCGGAATTAGACACATTGATCAACGAGGCAAATTGCGGCGTACTTATGACTCTTGAAAAAGCCGAGATCATTAAATATGCGCCGAAACGCTGAGAATATGAACGATATTGAACTACTGCGTCAGACGTTTGAATTAGCCCGCCAGTCACAGTTGAACGGCAATCTTCTTTTCGCGTCGATTTTGGCCGACGAAAAAGGAAACATAATCGCGAAAGCCGAAAACACAGTTGTCACAAACAACGATCCGTTAGGTCACGCCGAAGTCAATCTTCTGAAAAATCTTCCAAAATCATTTGACAACCAGTTTTTAAATTCCTGCACGGTGTATGCCAGTCACGAACCTTGCGCGATGTGTACGGCGGCGATGTATTGGAGCGGAATCGGACGATTGGTTTATGGCCTTAGCAACGAACGTTTTTATACGATAGTCGGTGAATCGCAAAAGGCCGTCGGATTGACGCTCCCATGCCGCACGCTCCTTGCAACGGGCGGAAGAAAAGTCGAAGTGGTCGGTCCCCTGATCGAAGATGAGGCAGCGGAATGGTACCGGCGTTACTGGAAATAACGAATGCCCGTCAACGGCTTTAAAATCAACATTTATCGGCCTTTAAATTGAAAACACTTCTTGACATAAGTCTCTTTTTGATGTATCTTTTTTTTCAGTAACAAGGTGATTCTTATCCGTTCACTAACCGAAAGTGTCGGTGGTTTTTGTATGTCTTTGGGCGGGCATGTGCTCGTATTAAATCAGAACTATGAGCCGATGACGATCTGCCATGTCAAGAAGGCTATTATTCTTATTTTTTTGGGTAAGGCTGAAATTATCGAAGTGATGGAAGGCAAGGCGATCCGTTCGATTTCCCAATCGTTTCCCTATCCGAGCATTGTCCGATTGAGCGATTTCGTTCATCGTCGCCAGCGCGGTATCATGTTGTCTCGCAAAAATATTCTGAAGCGCGATGCATTTCAGTGCCAGTATTGCGGAACAAAATCGCGTGCGATGACGGTGGATCATATTATTCCGAAAGTTCGCGGCGGCAAAGATTCATGGGAAAATCTGGTGACGGCATGTATTCAGTGCAATAATAAAAAAGGTGATCAGACTCCGGAAGAAGCGGCGATGCCGTTGCTCTCCAAACCCCGCAAGCCGCATCATCTCAGCTTTATCCAAAGCCACGCGTACACGACGGATGTTCGATGGAAGCCTTATTTATTTATGGCTTAATATAGATCGGCAAACGTTTGCGAACGAGTAATCAACACGATGTAAGTTATTGCGTTAGAAGTTATTCTCACCGGAATTTTTTCCCACGTTATTTCATTACGGTTGTCAGATTCCAATGAATTCTAAGGAAAGGACTGTTTAAAATTGCCACGGATTTTTAGCGGAATGCGCCCGACGGGAAAACTGCATCTCGGTCACTTAGTCGGCGCTTTGGAAAACTGGGTTAAGTTGCAGGATTCGTACGAAACCATTTACGGAATTGTCGACTGGCACGCGCTGACGACGGGCTACAAGGACACAGCGCTGCTGCAGGAAAATATTTTTGATACCGCGGTGGATTGGATTTCCGTCGGCATTGATCCGGAGCGAAGTATCATCATGGTGCAATCGCACGTCAAAGAACACGCGGAACTGCATTTACTTTTGTCGATGATCACGCCGACGCCGTGGCTGATCCGCAATCCGACGGTGAAAGAACAAGCGCGGGCGATGGGACTTATCGATGAAACAACCGATGAAAATATGATGAAAATCGATTTCGGCCATCTCGGTTATCCTGTTTTGCAAACAGCGGATATTTTAGTATACGAAGCGGACACTGTTCCCGTGGGCGAAGACCAGGTGCCGCATATTGAAATCAGCCGTGAAATTGCGCGGCGGTTTAATTTTCTCTACGGCGCCAATGGATATCAATTTCCCGAGCCGCAGCACAAACTCACGCCCACACCGCGGTTGCCCGGCGTTGACGGCAATATGAAAATGAGTAAGAGTTTGAATAATTGTATTTATCTTTCTGATGACGATGACACGATTCAGGCACAGGTTAAAAAAATGGTTACGGATCCGCAAAAACTTCGTAAGAACGACCCCGGCCGCCCGGAAATATGTTCGGTCTATACGTACCATAAAGTTTTTAATTCCACCGAAGCTCCGGCGATTGAAGCGACGTGCCGGACGGGCGAACTTGGTTGCGTGGCATGTAAAAAAAATCTGGGAGAAAAAATTGCGGTGAAGCTGGAGCCATTCAGAATAAAGCGCCGCGAGCTAGTAAACGATCGCGCTGGCGTGGAGAAAATGATCAAAGAAGGTTCGGATCGGGCGCGCGCGATGGCTTCAGAAACGATGAAAAAAGTTCGTCAAGCCATGCGGTTAGTGTGATTGATCGCGACAAAAAAGATACTATTTAAGTAATATTTAACTTAAGTAATATTTAACAGGGCAAAGCTATGGAAATAAAAGAACGCAAATTAAAATTAATTCTCAAAGATGCCGTAAAAGAAGCAATGGAAGAAGAAAAACAATTGCTTTACGATACGATTTTTGATGTATTAGAAGACGTCGGTATGGCCAGAGCAATTGAAGCCGGCAAAAATTCAAAACGAGTTAGTAAAGAAAAAATATTAAAATTACTCGAACGCAAATGATCGTTGAATTCAAAGAGAGTTTTAAAAAAGATCTTGAAAAAATACTCGACAAAAAGATATTGGTAAATGTTAATTCTGTTATTGAGCAAGTTGAGGACAGTCATTCATTAGATCAGCTCAACAAATTAAAAAAACTCAAAGGGTATAAAACTTTTTACAGGATACGCATTGGCGATTATCGCATTGGGTTGACCATTGAGCGTTCAACGGTTAGTTTTGTAAGAATTCTTCATCGAAAAGATATTTATAAATTTTTTCCTTAAATGAACATCGAACAATTAATCATTCCTTTTTTCGTTTTCTTTTTTCTTGGAATTGCCGTATTGATCGTTCTTTTCGGCATACGACAGAAGAGAAAATTACGCGAAAATTTTGCATCGTTTGCGGAAAAACTCGGATGCACGGCTCAGATTCCTCAAGGTTATTTTGGTGGATTTCCATCGTTGACAGGCAACTATAGGAAACGGCCATTAAGCGTCTATATGTTTACACGTTCATCGGGGAGCGGGAAGAGCCGGTCAACCACAACTTACACGGCTTTTAAAATCGACGTGAACAATTCTGAAAATTTTGAGTTCAATATTTTTGAGCAGGGATTTTTTACGACTATTGCGACGAAACTCGGTATGCAGGATATTCAAATCGGTGATGATGTATTCGATAAAGAATTTATTATCAAATCCAACAACGAGCCGATGGTGATCAATTTGCTTACGCATGGAATTAAACAACAATTTATGGAGATGGCCGAACGTTATCCGGCTTTTGGAATCAAATTAAGCGGCCAGCAATTTTATTATGAGACGGCTAATACGTTAGCATCAGGCGCTTTTGCCGAGAAGCTCGAGACTTTAATTAATTTTATTGGCGATCTGGCCGATCGCGTCGAAGAAATTCAAGGAAAGCGTTGGAGATGATAGCCGTTTATTTCGTATTGATGATGACGCTGTATGGCGTTGTCAATGGGCAAGAATTAAGCGCACCAAAAGTGTACGACACCGATTTATTGTCCAAAGAATTTTATCATGGCCGCCGGACTGAACTGTCCAAAAAACTTTTGCCCAACAGTGTGGCTCTGCTCTTCGCATCGGAACAGCGCATCCGCAGTGAAGCTTCCTATTACAACTATCGTTTCAATAATAACCTGTATTATTTGACCGGATTGCAGGAGCCCGACGGCGCTTTTTTGTTTATTCCGGACGGCATTTCATTAATTGAAAATGGAAAAACGATTTATTCCGTGTTATTTGTCAATCCGCGCGATTTGGACAAAGAAACGCGTAATGGCCGCCGATTTGGAACGGCTGGCGCTATGCAGGTTCTCGGAGTCGATACGGCGATTGTCAATAGCGAATTTGAATCCGTATTCAAAAAAATTACCACCCAATTGTCAGCGAGTAAAAAACTCGATCATGTTTATTTGCCCGACATTTATACGG
>JABWBZ010000049.1 GCA_013359335.1 bacterium | reverse complement strand
ATTCGAGCAAATCGTTTTTTTTCTTCCGAATATAGATGCGTGTCCATCGCGGTTTTCATCGTATCCGCCACGTCGCGGTATTTTATCGTTTTTTCGGTTTCCCCGAACGCTTCGGCGAATTTCGCCGCGGCGCGCAGGCCGGCAATCACGGCGGCCGTAGTGAATGTCAGAATGCCGTGCCGCTCTTCCCACAGATCGTACGATGGGTGCGGCAAACCGGTTTTTTCATTACGGAAATGGCACATGAAATCGGCCGTACGAATCACGAGCGGCCCGTACAGGGGGCGGATAAATTCCAGGTCGTGATATTTTTGAAAATGATGCCACAGCGACCACACGACCAACGCCGTCTCATCTTCCTGGATCGGTAATTGCGTACGCCCGTCCTTGACCCACGGATGCCACGAACTCGCAACCGTCCCGTTGGGATTGTATTTATGTAAAAAGTAACCGTTGGTTTTGATCACGCGCGCGCAGAAATCGAAAAATTTGCGCGTCACCGACGCGTACCCGGCCATGTCCATCGCGTAGGCCACAAACGCGCCGTCCCGTGGCCACATATAACTGTAGGTGTCGCGGCCTTGCGCCGTAATATCGGAATCGTTGGCCGCAATGATCGCGCCTTCGTTATCAATCTGCGTGCGCACCGTCAGCAGACTGCGTTTGTAAAGCGTCACGATCGATTCGGGCAATTCATCGAAATTCGTCTGTTCTTTTTTAATCCACAATCGCCAATAATCGATAATCCGTTTCAGTACACGATCGGGATTGTATTGACGAACGAACGTATTATGATTGGCCACTTCGCCGTACGTTTTGCCGACAATGATCCAGTAATAAAAATCGTCGGACGCTTTCGGCGGAATGGTTTTCAAATGCATGGCGATGGTCGAATCGACGGAGCCTTGCGCGATCGGATGCATTTCCAAAACGCCGTCTTCCGCATCGCGCCATGTTCCTTCCAGTCCGCCGCCTTTTTTACCCGTCGCAAAATGATCGACGCCGAAATGGTCGTCGTTGTAAAAATTGATCAGAAAATAGCGGTCGCTTTTATAATGCATGACGCATCCGATTTTCGGATCGAACAGCGCGGTATCGCCGACGTCGGATTCGGCTATGTTAAAACTGTGATGAAAAAACACGCGCACTTCGCGCGGCCGGTCGGTGAGATTGTGAACGGTAATTTTCCGAAGATAAATATTTTCATAAAAGTCCACCGCGTCGTTGCACACCAACCGCAATCCCAAACGCTGATTCGTCAACATCACTTCCGTGACCATCGTGTCATCAAGATAATGAAGATCGCGCTCCCAATCCTCATGCATCCACGCAAATTGCCCGTCGGCCCAGACGCCGAATTTACATTCATTGCCGAGCACGTGATTTTCTTTGCCGACGTACGGGAAATACAAATCGCGGATGTAATAATGTTTATCGAATCCGATTAATAACGTTCCATTACCTACAGGAATGTCACGCGGCATGATGACTCCTTATTGAAAAATATGTACACGATGCTGCGAATTTTTAAACGCTAAAAAGTCTTCAACCGTCTGTACCCAACTCGTTTTAGAATAAAAATCAGAAGTGTCCGTACGGTAACGTATCGACCTTTTCAGTAAGAACTATTTGGCGAACACACTGTACGCGACAGCGCCAATACCAATCACCCAGCATATGATCGCACCGGCCATCAATCCTTTGATGGCACTCTCGGTCGACCGCGCCAGTTCTTCTTCCGATTTGAGCGTTATAAGAAACGGTTTTCCTTTTTCTCCAGGAACCTGGATTGTCAGTTGCCCCGAACTGTCGCTGGCTTCGCCTAAAATGTAAACATTCCTTTCAAGCGGAAGAATGCGCTCAGCAAATTGATAACCGAGAATTCTCCGGTCGCCTCGCCCGGAACTGGCGGTGAATGAAAAGCCGCCGACCGTAATGGTACCACTGGCACGCGCTTCGTATTGACTCAGAACCTGTACCGGATCGATGTCAGCGCTGTTAGGATTGATCAAAACACGCCCGGTACCGTCGTCGACGTAAAACGGAATACGTTGCGAATTACTCGCCACGACGGTCGAGCCGGTGCGCGTACGGCGTTGCTGGCGGCCTTGGGCGTCATTTTCATAATACGTTTCCTCGTAGCGCTCTTCCACCTTCATGTCGTAATACACGCACGCTTGCTTGGACAATTCGCCCGTGATCGGACGATCGCAGCGGATGACACCTTTGACTTCCGCTTGTTGCTTGAATCCTCCCGTCGTACCAAGTTCGTCCTTCACCGATTGGCACAATTCCGTCAGATCTTTTGCCGTCGAGGTTTGAGTCGATTTGATTTCGAGTAATTTGTCCTGCTGTTTCCGGCGAAGAACAATCAGTACTCCACCGATAATCAAAATGACAATACCGATGATGATGCTCGTCATAACTACTTCTCCTCCGTAAGAATGTTTCTATGAAAAATTTACATCCACCATTGTTCAATCAGGCGGCTCACGGCGGAATGAAGCCCGCCGTACACAAGCAAAGTCATAATAGTTTTAACCAAACCGGCGATAAACATAATCCAGAAACCGGCATGGCGGTATTTCGGCGTCAGCGCCATGAAGATACCGATTTCTTTCAATCCTGGTCCCGGTAATGCGCCGCAAAGAAAAATTCCAAGATGACCTGAATTTTTGATAAGCTTTTTAAATTTGGAGTCATGTTTTTTGACGGACACCGCTTCTTCCGGCGTTTCTTTTTTGACAAAATACGGCTGGATTTTTTCAAACCAACTTCGGTGTTTGATCCGTTCAAGAATGGCATGAATCCATGGAATTTTGGCCAGTCCGCGAAAGGAATTGCGAAACATAAAAAACAAGCTGTACAGCCAGATCAAGTCGATAACAGAAACAATTAAAAACGCTGCACCGGCCGCCGATGACCAGTGATCGAAACGTTGCAGCATCAGCGTATACCACAACACCACGGCCGTTTCATGCTGCGCGATCGTGATAACGATCAGCGATAAAATCGTATACCACGTCAGTTCATCCACCGGTGACCATCCGCTTTCTCAATAAAAAAATTTGGTTTCAAATCATGTTTCTGTTATTTTATCGCCCGAAAAAAATTAGTTTAAATTCATGCAAAAACCAACATAAAAAACGTATGATAGCGATCGTTTTATTATGCCTCTCAATAACTCAAAATCCGGATACTGACGAGGCGCGGCTTTTTGGCGAATGGCGGTGGATCAACGTATCGGGCGGCTTTTTGGGCATTACCAAAACGGCAGAAGAAACGGGTATTCGCCGGCGGGTCGTTTTTTCAAAAGATCACGTCGCTTCCTTTTATACCACAACCGCCTCGGGCGATTCGCTGACGTTTAGAAATACTTTTTTTATTCAACCTGAAATAACTTTTCTTTCAGCAAATCCAAAACCGGTTCTGATAATCCAGGGCATGAACAAAAAACAAATTATCGTATGGAGCGGCCTTGATACTTTGACATTACGTGAAAACTCCCCCGACGGCCGGCTGTTCCAATACGTCAGAATAAAATAGTTCGAAAAGCCCCCCTGTATTGATTTTAACCCGTAATTCCATTACTTTAAGGCCGTTTTCGTGCGTCTACCGTTCCCGATCGTTCGGGATTTTTTTTGTCATAGTTTTCGACTTAGCTGAAAGTAGCGTCTTTGTCCGACCTCAAAGAAAAATCATTTTTCGAGAACATTGAAATTCCGTCGAATGCCGCTGCAACTGAAACGCCGGTCGCGCCGGACGTAAAAAAACACGAGCGCTTCGAGTGGCTTGAAATCCCGCAGCCCAAAAGTTTCACCAAACGTTTTAAAACCGCCGCCAAAGCCATTTCGTCCAAACGGTGCCCGCGCTGCGGCTGGCTCGATCAGATGTCGGTGAGCGAATGTTTCCGCTGCGGCTATGACTTCGAAACCAATTCCATGCACATGGATTTCTTCAAACAGGAGGGCATCGAACTTCCGCCGATCGAAATCAAAGTGGACATGTCGTTTCAAAAAGTTCTGAATCAGAAACAATACGATACGCTTGAAGAATATCAACTGCGCCTCGAAGCGGAAAAATTGAATCTTATTTCCGGTTTCGACCGTCTGATTTCCGTCGCCGACGCCAACATCGCGCATTACGATTATCAAATTAATACGGCGCTTGAAGCGCTCCGGCGCATGCGCGGACAGGTTTTACTCGCCGATGAAGTCGGGCTTGGCAAAACGATCGAAGCCGGTTTGATCACCAAAGAACTCATCGAACGCAATCTGGCCAAAAACATTTTAATCCTCACGCCGGCATCGCTCGTCGGACAATGGCAGGATGAAATGCTGGTCAAATTCGGCGAACATTTTATAGCGCCGGAAAAAGAAGAAGACTGGCGCGCGTCGAAAATCATCGCTTCCATCGACCTCGCTAAACGTAAAGAGGCTGCGAATATTTTATTGTCGCGCGAATTCGACCTCCTGATCGTCGACGAAGCGCACCGACTCAAACACCGTGGCACAATCGGATTCAAATTCGTTAACCAGATCAAGAAAAAATACGTGCTGCTCCTCACGGCCACGCCGGTACACAACGATTTGACTGAACTGTACAGTCTCATCACCATTCTCAAGCCAGGGCTTTTCGGAACGATCCGCTCCTTCAAACGAAAATTCATGGCCAAAGAAGACCCGCGTTTGCCGAACAATGAAGATCAATTGAAACATCTGCTGCAGGAAGTGATGATCCGGAATCGCCGCGATAAAGTCGGCATCAATTTGCCTCCGCGCAAAGCGGCGATTTATCACCTTGATTTATCGGAGACGGAACGAGAACTGTACCGCGAGGTGACGAATTATGTCCGGGAAGAATTTCGCCGTGACACGGATTTTGAAACGCATATTTTATCGCTGATCACGCTTCAGCGCGAACTTTGCAGCAGCCCGCAATCGACGCGCCATACGCTGCAGAATTTTCTGAAACGCAATTATCCGCAAAAGACGAAAGACAAACTCGAATACTTCGTTCGTCTCTGCGATGCGATTCCGCTCAGCCGCAAAAGCGCCGCCACCATCGAATTGCTCAAAAAATTTCCATCGAAGACGATTATTTTCGTCGAATTCATCGATACGATGCGGCAATTAAAAATGGAGTTGGAACGTGAAGGCTTGTCGGTCGAATTATTTTACGGCGGGCTTTCCGGTACGCAGGCGCGCAAAGAAGCCATCGAAAAATTCCGTCACTCCAAAGATGTTTTGATCAGTACGCAGGCCGGCGGCGAAGGTTTGAACCTCCAATTTTGTAATCAGGTCATCAATTATGACCTCCCGTGGAATCCGATGCGCGTCGAACAGCGTATCGGCCGCGTGCACCGGCTTGGACAGGAAAAAGAAGTTTTTGTATTCAATCTCTCCGTCACCGACACCATCGAAGCGCGAATACTTGAACTGCTATCCAATAAAATCCGGATGTTCGAACTCGTGATCGGCGAACTGGACATCATCCTCGGCGACGTTGAAACCGACCGCACATTTGAACAAAAGCTCATCGACATTTTTCTTCGCTCTCGTGACGATGATGACCTGAACAGGAAGTTTGAACATTTCGGCTCAGAACTGCAGCACGCGCGCAAACATTACGATAAAATCAAAGAAAATCAGGAAATTCTATCCGATATTGTCGACGTCTGAACTTTACCGAAGGAGTCATACCGCGAACCTCTTTACGATGCATTTTTTTTCGATCACTTTAAAGCGAGGTTAAATAAATGTCGACCAAAAAAATCATTTGGGCGGACGACGAAATCGAGTTGCTCAAGCCGCATATTTTATTTTTGCAGCAGCGCGGTTATGACGTGACACCGGTAACGAACGGCGAAGATGCGGTGACCCACATTCACAGCGGCAAATACGACCTGGTTTTGCTCGATGAAATGATGTCGGGCAAAGACGGCCTTACCACGCTCGAAGAAATCAAAGAATCGCATCCGGCCTTGCCCGTCATTATGATCACCAAAAGCGAAGAGGAAAAACTGATGGACGACGCGATCGGGCGAAAGATCGATTTTTATCTGACCAAGCCTGTTAACCCCAGCCAAATTCTGATGGCGTGTAAACAAATTCTCGAATCGCGCCACATCACCGGGCAAAAAATTTCGAAAGATTATATCCAGGAATTCAATAAAATTTCCATGCAACTCATGGAGCCCTTGTCGTACAAGGATTGGTACGATATTCATCTTTCATTGTCGCAATGGGAACTTGAATTGGATGAATTTGCCGATCTCGGCCTGCGTCAAACTTTGGAAGATCAGAAGCAGGCATGTAATGTTGAATTCGGAAAATTCGTCGAGAGAAATTATCAAACGTGGCTTAATGACCGTTCGGATACCTCGCCGGAATTATCCATTGACATAGTTAAAAAACACGTTTTTCCGAAAATTGCCGCCAAAAAACGCGTCGTGTTTTTGGTGATCGATTGTCTCCGCCTCGACCAGTGGCTCGGATTTGAGCCGATGCTGTATCCGTATTTCAAAATTAACAAAAATTATTACTATTCGATTCTTCCAACGGCCACGCCGTATTCGCGCAATGCGATTTTCAGCGGCATGTTTCCGATCGATATTGAACGGAAATTTCCGGAAATCTGGACCAAAGGCGAAGAAGACGATTCCAGCCGCAACCGTTTCGAGAAAGAATTGCTCGAATATCAGCTCAAAGCCCATCACGTTCCGCTCGAAACCGAGCTGAAGTTCGTCAAAATTCTGACGATGGACGCCGCCAAAAACCTGGAAGGCAATATCGTCAGTTACGTCGAATCGTCCGAAGTCACGGCCATCGTTTTGAATTTTCTCGACATCCTCGCTCATTCGCGCAGCGACTCCACCGTGATCAAGGAAATCGCGCCGAACGAAGCGGCTTATCGTTCTCTGAGCAATGCATGGTTCAATCACTCGCCGATGTTTGAAATCCTCAAACGGCTTTCGAAACTGGATTGTACGATCATTGTCACTTCCGATCACGGAAGCATTCGCAGTTTACACGCCACGCAGGTCATCGGGGATAAAGAAACATCGACGAGTTTACGCTACAAATACGGAAAAAACATTAAAGCCAATCCGAAACACGCCGTCTTTGTCAAAAATCCAGCGGATTATAAATTACCGGCCCGTGGCGTAAACATGCATTACATTATCGCTAAAGAAGATTATTATTTTATTTATCCGACCAATTATCATTATTATCAAAATTATTATAAAGACAGCTTCCAACACGGCGGTATTTCATTAGAAGAAATGATCATGCCGGTGATCGAGTTGGAAGGAAAGAAATAAATAGCACGCGGATGACGCTGATCAGACGGATAAACACTGATTCAATACTCATTCAGTCCTGGATAAAAGTTGAATTAAAAAAATGAAAGAACTGCTGCATCAAGAATTAACCGAAAGTATTTTAAAAACTTTCTACAAAGTTTACAATAATTTGGGATTTGGCTTTTTAGAAAAAGTCTATGAGAATGCACTTTATATTGAATTAACCGGCCATGCTCTAAAAGTCGAAAAACAGAAACCAATTAAAGTAACGTATGCTGGCCAAAACATCGGTGAATATTTTGCCGATCTCATTGTCAATAATGCCGTCATCCTTGAACTCAAAGCTTCAGAAGTTTTGGTGAGGGAGCATGAACTGCAATTGATCAATTATTTGAAAGCAACAGAAATTGAAGTTGGTCTTTTATTAAATTTCGGAAAGAAACCCGAATTTCGCCGTAAAATATTTACGAATGATAAAAAGAAAATTGCACGCGGATAACACACTGATGAGATTGACGAGCACCGATTCAATATTTTTCAGCGGAAATCCGTTTAATCCGTGTTTTCCGTATGCTATTATGTGCTATTAATTGAGGAATTGCTATGAAAACTATTCGAGCGCCGAGAGGCTCGCAATTATCTTGTAAAAGCTGGCTGCAGGAAGCCGCCATGCGCATGTTGATGAATAACCTCGACCCGGACGTGGCTGAAAAGCCGGAAGAACTCGTCGTCTACGGCGGCTCCGGTAAAGCTGCGCGTAACTGGGAGTGTTTCGACGCCATCGTCCGCAGTTTGCAGCAACTCGAAAATGACGAAACGTTGCTCGTGCAATCGGGAAAGCCTGTCGCCGTTTTTAAAACGCATCCGGATGCGCCGCGCGTCATACTGGCTAATTCGAACATCGTTCCGCACTGGGCATCGTGGGAAAATTTCCGCGAATATGAACGGATGGGACTGACGATGTACGGCCAGATGACTGCCGGCAGTTGGATTTACATCGGCACGCAAGGAATTCTGCAAGGCACTTATGAAACATTCGCCGCGTGCGCAAAAAAACATTTCGGCGGTTCGCTAAAAGGCACGATCACGCTCACCGCTGGCCTCGGCGGTATGGGCGGCGCCCAGCCCTTGTCCGTGACGATGAATGACGGCGTCGGCATTTTTGTAGAAATCGACCCACACCGCATTCAACGCCGCCTCGACACGGGTTATTGCGACGTGATGGTGAAAACATTGGACGAAGCATGGAAATTAGCGCAGGAATTCAAACAGAAAAAAGAACCGAAATCAATTGCGTTACTCGGCAACGCGGCGGAAATTTTACCGGAGATGTTGAAACGTAACATGATGCCTGATATCGTCACCGATCAGACGTCCGCACACGACGCATTGAATGGATACGTTCCGGCTGGAATGAAAATCGAAGAGTTGGCAGATTACCGTAAAAACCGTCCGGATGACTACATTCGCCGCGCGATGGAATCAATGGCCGTGCACGTGCAGGCCATGCTCGATTTCCAGAAAAAAGGTTCGATCGTTTTTGATTACGGTAACAATATTCGCGCTCAGGCGCTGAAACAAGGCGTTAAAAACGCGTTCGACTTTCCTGGATTTGTTCCAGCTTACATCCGTCCGTTATTTTGTGAAGGACAAGGGCCTTTCCGCTGGGCGGCGCTGTCCGGCGATCCTTATGACATTCGCGTTACCGATGAAGCGATCTTAAAAGCATTTCCTGAAAAAGAATCGCTTCGGCGCTGGCTGAACAAGGCGCGGGAGAAAGTTCATTTTCAAGGATTGCCCTCGCGCATTTGTTGGTTAGGTTATGGTGAACGCGATAAGGCGGGACAAATTTTCAACGATCTCGTCAAAACCGGAAAAGTCAAAGCCCCGATCGTCATCGGACGCGATCATCTCGATTGCGGCTCCGTCGCTTCGCCGAATCGCGAAACCGAAGCGATGAAAGACGGCAGCGACGCCATTGCCGACTGGCCGTTGCTTAATTTTGCCATCAACGCCGTGAACGGGGCCACATGGGTGTCGCTGCACCACGGCGGCGGCGTGGGCATCGGCTACTCGCTGCACGCCGGCATGGTCATTGTCGCCGATGGAACGGATGCCGCCGCGAAACGCCTTCAACGCGTACTGACGACCGATCCGGGTATGGGCGTAGTTCGTCACGTGGATGCCGGCTACGACGAGGCGATTAAAGTCGCGAAAGAAAAAAATGTGAAAATTCCGATGATAAGATAGAGATAACTTAATAGATATAACTTATTTGTCACTTTGAGTATATCGAGAAGTGACTCAGCGTGTTGTCAGTTCTCGATCCCGATGAATCGGGACTCGAACTGACAGAATATGTTTACTTTTCCTTCTCCCCTTCGGCTACATTTCCTAAAGCTTCAAAATATTTTTTGATCAATTCTTCGTAGTCCTTGGAGTATCCCTCACGCAAAATTTTCAGCAGATCCTGGCGCAACTTGGCTTTGCGGTCGGTCAGGTTAGACGGTAATTCATTCGGGCTTTTCGTGCGATAATCTTTTCCGGTTTCCCCTTTTCGTTTTTCGCTGAAATCTTTCTCCTGAGTGGAACGCGTCGCATCGAGCATGCGCTGCAAAATTTTCTGCTGACGCTCGATCGTTTTGCGGTCAACTTTTTGTTGGGCCATGTCCTTGATGACCTCGTCCATTTCTTTGGCCATGTTACCGAGTTTGTTTTTCAGATCCTGCTGGCCTTCCAATTGTCCCTGCATGTTTTCCAGCGATTCCTTCAGCGCTTGCTGTTCCGCCATCATCCGGCCCAACTGAGCCTGCTGTTCCATCGACAATTTTCCGCTGTTTTGTCCAAACGGTAATGTCTGCTCGTTCAACTGTCCTTGCTGACCGGCCATATTTTGTAATTCTTCCATCAATTGCTGCAATCCCGTACCCGACTGGCCGTTTTGCATTTTGTCCATACTTTGGAGCAGCATTTTCACCGCTTCATTGATCGAACCCATCGCCTGATTTTGTTTACCTAAAGCGCGAACCGTGTTACGCTCCTCCAAATCTTTGACGGCGTCGTTCATATCGTTGAGCGCGCTGGCCACGAGTTTACCCAAAGCGGTCGTGACAAAAAACGTATTATTGGATAGATCGATTAAATTTTCAGTCACGCGGCCCATGTTGGTTCGAACGTCGGCCTGGCGCTGCGTCATTTGCGAATACCGCGGGCTGAAACTCATCAGCGAACGCGCATCGTCCATCACCGCTTCCTGTTCTTTGGAAGTTTCCAGCATATCGAAAATAATTTTTCGCATCGCATTCATAATCTGGCTGTCCTGCTGTTCGCGGTATTCCTGCTGTGCCTTACTCAGTTGCTGGGCGAGCGAATCCAGGTCTTTGCTGATCTGCTGCTGATTTTCTTTCTGCGGCTGCTGATTCTGCTGATTCTGAGTAATCGCTTGTTTAGATTCATCCATTTTTTTCTGTGTAGAGCCGTTTTTCATCTGGTCGATGGCTTTATCCAATTCCTGTGTCTTAAAATTCTTATCGATTTTTCCGACCAGGTCTTTGAGTTCTTCGGATTTACGCTCCATGTCATTCAACGATTCTTTCAAACGTTCCTGTTCTTTGGCCAGAGCATTTTTCTCATTTTCATTTTTAACGTCTTTGGATAATTCGTTGATCTGATCCTGACGGCGTTTAAGATCTTCCGCTTGTTTTTTCAATTGATCGAACATTTGTTCCGCTTTGATCCGCTTCAACAGTTCGACCGTCCGCTCGACGCTTTGCTTAAACGATTGCTGATCGAATTTGAAATCTTTCAGCGCTTCCTTCAGCATGTTGGGATCGAAATTATTGCGCATGGCTTCCTGCATTTTCTGCATCGCATCCTGCAATTCCTTGCTGTTGATCTCTGACAATAATTTTTGAAGCTCCTGATATTTTTCCATCGTTTCTTTTGACAATACATTATTTTCATTCATTTTTTGCGCAAGTTTATCAAGATTCTCCTGCATTTCTTTGATCTCGCGCTGCATTTTTTCCTGTTTCTGCGTCAGTTCTTTTATTTTTTCTTTGTCTTTCCAGTCTAATTTTTTGTCCTTCAATAAATCCTGGTTGATCTCTTCGAGCGATTTTTTAAGATCTTCGCTTTCTTTGACTAATTCCTCCGCCTTCGACAAAGCCTGATCCTGCTCTTTATTCGCCTCGGCCAGAATTTCTTCCAGCGACGGAAAGCGAAGACGAATGATCTGGCTCTTGGCGCTCTTGGGTCCGCTGACCGCATCGTTGTCAAAAACTTCGAGATAAAAACTGATAACGTCTTCAGGCTGTAAATTCAGATCGCCGAAATTCCAATTATAGAAAATACTTTGATTGACGTGCTCACGATCGATGAGGAATGAAATGTCCATCGCCGAATAGTCTTCCTGCGGCGGTACAATACCGGACGTTTGATCGAGTTTGTGGTGAAGCAGTAATTTGGAAACGCCGAAATCGTCCTGTATATCAGCCGCCAGCGACATCGTCATTTCTTCATTGATGTCCATGTCTTTTTCGGGATAAACCAATTTAACTTCCGGATATTCATCCGGAATCACGGACAATTGGTATTCGACGGGATTCGAACTCTTTACCTGATCCTGATCCGTGAGTTCGATGTGATACGAGCCGCCGCGCGCCAATACAAAAACGCCTTCGGCTTTGGAAGGCGCGATGGCTCCGATTTTGAGCGGCGTGACGCTGCTGTCCGAAAAAATAATCGCAGCGTTCTGCAGCGATTTGGATGCTTCGATTTTAAGTTTGACGCGCGAACCTTTGAGCGCAACAATGTCGCCGGTATTTTCATCCAGCACGCGATGGTCTATTTTTGAATAACCGGGCGATTGAATTTCAACTTCCAACCGCTTTACTCCCGGACGTTTGACGACCTGAATTTTATATTCATCCGAACGGAATTTTCTCGATTTGGAAAAACTTTTATCGACGGCTTCGGCGTAATAAAAAACCGGCTGGCGAATGTTTTTAATCGTGTGATAGAACACGCCGATTGAATCCGCCTTGAGCGTTTCCTCGGTATAATTTTCCACGCCGGACGTCCGAACGTACAGCGATAATCGGTCGGGTAACACGACTAAGGACGAATCTTTACGTTGAAGGCGGATGGTCATGCGCGCGTCATCGCCGTGCAGAATTTCCGCATCACCGGGCGCCATGACAAAATTAAACGGAGCCAGGGAATCGAAATGTTTCGAAGGGTTGAGCAAACGTCCGAAAGCGCCGGTCAGCGGTTGATAAAGAGCAAAAAATATAATCACCGTCAACCCTGCCACGGCGCCGGCTTGTTTCAACGTTTTTTTGATGCGGTTGTAATTCACGGCGAGCCGCAAATCAATGTGCGCCACCGCGTGATGGATATCTTGCAGCGCTGCGCGCATCAATGATTCGGAATAAATATTCGTCGCGTGCTGAAGATAAATCTGGATGGCATTGGCCAACTGATCTTTGATTGCGGGAAACCGTTCGCCGGCTTTTTTTGCAAGAGTGACGTCATCATGCGAGGGCAGAATATTCATCCAACGCAAAACCGGCAAAAGCGCCCACCACCCAAAGGCCGCCGCCGTTGCGGACAACCAAACAATAACCATGACCCAGCGTCCGGCCGGTTCAAAATTTAACAGCCATTCCGATAACCCGGCCAATGTCGTCAGAATCAATGCTATCGAAATAAACCGCAAAACGCCGTCGTACGTTGCAACCTGATTTTCGCGGCTGCGCAGTTCGTCGATTTTTGAACGAAGATCATTAAAAAGTTGGTCGGCTGACATGAACGAACTTTCTTTGATCAAAAATAAATAAAATGGCGAGAAAAAATAAGCTGTTCCGAAATCGATCCGGAACAGCTTTGGATATATGTTTGCGTAATTTACGCAGATGGAATCAAAAAAGATTCCGGTTATTTCACTTTCTCGCTCATCGCTTTGGCCTGCAGGAAGAGCAATAAATAATCGCGGCCGCCGGCCTTGGAATCGGTGCCACTCATATTGAATCCGCCGAAAGGATGCACACCGACCAAAGCGCCGGTACATTTACGGTTGAAATATAAATTACCGACGTGAAATTCTTCTTTGGCACGTTCGAGTTTTTTACGATTTTTGGAATAAACCGCGCCGGTCAGTCCGTATTCCGTATTATTGGCAATGTCGAGCGCTTCGTCGTAATTTTTCGCTTTGATCACGGCGAGTACCGGCCCGAAAATTTCTTCCTGCGAAATCGTGTCTTTGGGCTTCACATTGTCCACGATTGTCGGCATTACAAAATTTCCGATTTTATCGTCATTCGTACCGCCGAAGACGATTTCGCCGCCTTCTTGTTTGGCTTTGTCGATGTACCACATCATGCTCTTCATGGCTTTCTCATTGATCACCGGCCCCATGTAATTGGTATAGTTGGTCGGATCGCCGATGGTCAATTTTTTAGCGCGTTCCAGCAACTTGCTCATGAATTTTTCGTGCACGCTTTCCACGACGATGGCGCGCGAACATGCCGAACATTTTTGTCCCTGGAATCCGAACGCGGAAGCCAGCACGCCTTCGGCGGCCTTATCGAGATCGGCTTCATTATCGACAATGATCGAATCTTTGCCGCCCATTTCTGCGACTACGCGTTTGATCCACAATTGACCGGACTGCGTTTCGGCTGCCGTTTTATTGATGTGCAATCCCACGGCCTTGGAACCGGTGAAGGCGATAAACCGCGTCTTCGGATGTTTTACAAGCGCATCGCCCATGCCGGAACCCGGACCCGGAAGAAAATTAACGACGCCTTTCGGTAATCCGACTTCTTCGAGCAACTCGACAAATTTATAGGCAATCGTCGGCGAATCGCTCGACGGTTTCAGCACAACCGTGTTGCCGGTCACGACGGCGGCGGTCGTCATACCGACCATGATCGCGAGCGGAAAATTCCACGGAGGAATTACCGCGCCGACGCCGAGCGGAATATACACAAGTTCGTTTTTTTCATTTGGAACTTTTGTCAGCGGTTGATCGGCGCCATACCGCAGCATTTCACGTCCGTAGAATTCCATGAAGTCGATGGCTTCAGCCGTATCACCGTCCGCCTCCGCCCAGCTTTTACCGACTTCGTATACCATCCACGCGGAAAATTCATGTTTACGTTTACGCATCAGGTTCGCCGCCTTAAAAAGATATTGCGCGCGTTTAGCCGCCGGCACTGTACGCCATTTCAAAAAACGTTCGTGCGCAATTTCGACCGCCTTATTGGCCAATTCTTCATTGGCGTCGAAGAATACGCCGATCACTTGTTCGCGATTGGCGGGATTCAGCGACTTCATCGTGTGATTTGTCCGGATCCGGTCGCCATTGATAATCAAATTATATTCTTTGCCGAGTTGCGATTCGACGGTTTTTAAAGCTTTTTCGAATGCTTTGCGGTTAGCCGGTTTTGAAAAATCCGTCATCGGCTCGTTTTTAAACGGACTTACTTTTACCGTTTTTTTCTTTCCAGCCATGTTCAATCTCCTAAGATTTATGTGTATTGGATGCCCGATCTAATTCCTGAAAAACCCGCGCCAATATAGGCAATCCGGATATTTCTTTCAAGGGATTTAAAAGGGCAATTTTCTTCCACGTAGCATGAAATCACACCGTGAAGGCTTGTCACAGGATTGAAACGACCTTAATGGCCACAAAAGAATTGATTTTTAAAACGTTACGATCGGTTAAAACTTGGCATTGAATTCGAATGTAATTTGAACGCAAAACGTGGGTCTGTAATCAAAGAGTTTGAAATGATTCTGAAATTCCTCAAATATCATCGTTGGACGATCGTTGTATTTTTCACCATTCTTTTCCGGCCCCAGATCATGTCGGCAATCCGGCACGAATTGGTATTGCCTTTTACGGCCAAATCAAAATACTGCCAGCGTCAACAGCCGCCGGTGCGTTTGGCGGCGATGACCACGGATTCGGACGACGATGACGGCTGCGGCGACGACGGAAGCTGTGAAGAAGAGGACAACGAATATTACGATACCTCGGGTTCGGACGATTCGGGTTGTAATGATGACGGCAGTTGTGAAAGCGATTCGTATGAAACGGATGAAGATTATGACGACGATTCCGGATGCAATGACGACGGCAGTTGCGAAAGCGATTCGTACGACGCGACGTACGATGATGAAACTTATTCGGACGACGGCTGCGATTGCAGCGGCGGAGGGACCGTGGGCAGCGACGTGCCGTCGTCCGGCTATTATAACGGATCGCTTCGGCTTTCGTTCACGCTCAATTTCGACGCGCGCGTATCGTTGTATATTACGGACAACTCCGGCTCCGTATTGAAATACATTGTTTCTTCGTATTCGAAAATGGATGCCGGGCTATATTATTACTCATGGAACGGCGAATACGGGAACAGCCAATTCATTATTCCGGGAAATTATCAGGCGGTTTTGGAAACCGACTTGCCCCGGCAGATTGTCAAAAAATCTTTTTCTTACTCCGCTTCTCATGGATTCAGCGTCAACGGTTCGTCCCAGAACACTATTGATTTCTGACACGTTTGATATGATTAATAAAACGAATTTAGATTGCGATTTAATTTTTCTTGAATTTCCAATCCATATATCCTTTTTCCATGGACATGGCGCGTAATCCTTTTGCTCTTAAAAAGTTGACGGCATCGTCGGCCATCATACAAAACGGTCCTCTACAATAAACAATGACTTCTTTAAATTGCTTCAAATGGTCAAAGTTTTCTTCAAGCGTTTGAATCGGAAATGACATGGAACCTTCAATATGGCCGTGCCGGTATTCGGAAGCAGGACGAACGTCAATGAGAACGGCTTCTTTTGTTGAAACTTTCTCCATGGCCTCATCCAAAGAATACGCTTGAAAACCGGCCGACTTTTGGCGTTTCTCACGAATGACTTTTTCCAGTTCAGCAACTTGTTCCACTCCAAATTCTCGAATCGAACTCCATACTCGATAAATATTATCATCTGCTAAAGAATAATAGACAAAATGCCCATCACGGCGGCTTTGAACGATCAGGTTTTGCTTTAACGTTTGAAGGTGTTGAGACGCATTGGCAAAATTTAATGAGGTCTCAGCGGCAATTTCTTCGACGCTTTTTTCACCTTGTGCTAGTAAATCTAAAATTTCCAAACGGTGCTGATTAGCCATCGCTTTGACAATTTTTGCTAATCCGGAGTACATGGTGTCTTTGAATTTTCTTTTTTGCATGATTTATCCGATCCAATCATTATGTCAGGCAAGTCATTTTAGTTAAGGCGCTTTCATTTCATTATATACCGCTCTTCCGATTC
>JABWBZ010000333.1 GCA_013359335.1 bacterium | reverse complement strand
GTTCCTACTTTAATTTATAGAGTCGCCGCTTTTTATTTTAGTCCTTTTTCATTACACAACTTTTGAAAGTAACTCCATCGTCTAAAGTTTTTTGAAGTACAAAAGTAATAAAACCTGCTATTTTTGTAGTCAAAAATCAACTTCTACCGAGCATGCGCCACCGAGCCTGTTCTTTAAAGGATTCGTCTACTCAAGTATAACTGTACCCTCTTGCGATATTCATAACAGTAAAAAAAGTGGAGCTGATCAGGCCATTGTTAGCGGGCTGCTGCAGTCGTTGGAGCCATATTTGGAAGCCAAAAGCCAAGATGTAAATGATGCTTTTGAAAGAGCTCGTGGTTCATTTATTTATACCAAGCACTCTGCAATTCGTAGTCCAGTCTTCATGAACGCACCAAAACACATCAATTTGCCTGATCTTGCATACATAACTCCAAAAGCAAATATCAAAATGTGGGTAAAACAATTGACCGCGGCACTGATTTACTGGGTAACAAAGCATTCTGACCCTTTTATTGACTGGACATCCGCAAGATCTTGGAGCCCACACTTTTCACCTGCTCCTGCTTCATCGAAGGTTGATTTCTTCAATTTCATTGCAAATCCTCTTAGAGAACTCGCTCATTCAAACAATAAATTTTCTTGGTCGAATGGCTGGATGAATAAACCCTACGGATACCCAAAAACCATATATTATTTTCATTTTCGGGTTGCAAATGACCGTATCTACTTTCGACATACATTTTACGATACATATCAATGGTTCGTTTCTTTCAAAGCATCTAGGAAAACTGTTGAGGTGTTGACTGCTAAATATCGAAATGACTAATACACATAACAATTATGCTTACTTAGCAGCCTTAATATCTACAACTCGCTCAGCAAACACCATGAAAGCCCTCCTTTACAACAAAAAAGCCTCACCTCACCAATTAATTTACTGCGATACCGACAAGCCCACTCCATCTGACGATGAAGTTTTGGTAAAAATAATCGCGGTGTCATTGAATGCCGCCGATTACCGTTCGATGAAAATGAGGATTATTCCGAAGAAAAAAATCTTTGGAGCGGACATTGCAGGCTGCGTGGAATCGGTTGGCAAAAATATCCGGCAATTTAAACCCGGCGACGACGTGCTCGGCGATCTGGCCGATTACGGATTTGGCGGGCTGGCTGAATATGCCCTGGCGCCGGAAAGATTAATCGTCCATAAACCCGCCGCTCTTTCATTTGAAAATGCCGCGGCTCTGCCGATGGCCGCCGTGACCGCTTTGCAGGCTTTGCGTGATAAAGGAAACATTCAAAAAGGACATGAAGTTCTCATCATCGGATGCGGCGGCGGCGTGGGAACCTACGCCGTTCAACTGGCTAAGTATTTCGGCGCGACGGTGACCGGCGTCTGCAGCGCTCACCATGTGGAACAAACGTATTCTCTCGGCGCGGATGTCGTGATCGATTACACGAAAGAGGATTTCACCAAAACCAAAAAATGGTATGATATTATTTTAGCCGTGAATGGAAATTATTCTGTGCTCGCCTGCAGAAAAATCCTGAAACCGAACGGAATTTATGTTGCAGTGGGCGGTGCATTGTCACAGATTTCCAAATCCATTTTTTTCGGCTGGACCATGTCTTTGGGTTCGAAAAAAATACGTTTCCTCGTCGCTAAAGCGAACCAGAAAGATTTGGAATTTATCGTGAAGCTTGCTGAAAACGAAGTGATCAAGCCTGTGATCGACCGATATTGCTCATTGGATCAAGCCGCCGAAGCCATGTCGTATGCAAGGCAAGGCCATTCTAAAGGGAAAGTGGTTATAAAAGTTTAGTGCAACTCGTGAGTCTCAATCCCTCTTAAATGTCTCCACCAAATACCGCTCGACTTCACGCACATTGGGCACGCCGATAAAACTGACCGAATTTAATCGGGTGTTACCTTTACTGTCTTGATAGGATTCTTTTGCGAAAGTGATGTCGCCGGAACCGTCGGGTTTTTCTTTTTTCTCGATCGCGCCGATGTCTTCATTAGTATAACTTTTTACGGTTTTGCTTTTGCCGGTCGTGATGATCAACGCGCGTTGGTTCGTCACCGCGTAAATCGTGTGCGCGCCTTTCAACCGCATCCAGAATGGCGCGAGCATCATCGCGAATCCGATCAGGACGAACGGCACGCCGAAAAGCGGAAACCAATCCCAACCCTCGTCGAAATTCGGTATAGAAAAACCGGCGGCGGCGAACATCCAGAAAACGGCGAACGCCGTCCACGGAATGGCAAAAAAGAAAATTACCAAACCTTTGCGCGCCATACTTTTCGGATCGGGTTTCCCACACCAGAGCATGCGCTCGCCGTGGCCGAGTTCGGCCGTTACAGCTTGTTGTATATCGTAGTTGTCTTCCATGATTAATAGCTTTGATCCGGTCCTTTCGAAAACATCCGGTGTTTCAGATGCCGAGAAATCGGTTCAAACGGATTCGAATTAATCGTTCGGCTCTTTTCGACTACGCTCAATGAGCGCAAAAATGGCCGTTGAGCGAAGCCGAAACAACCACTCATGCTTACGGCGAAGATTCGAAATGACTTCAATTCTTGAGCCGTGATCGGCCTTCTTCCAAAAGTTCATCGTACAATTTTTCTAACGATTCATTGCTGCCGCGGATGCCGTTGACGACTTTTTCCGTCCAATCAAAATATTCCAAACGCCTTTCGAGAGTCCAGTCTTTCGGAGGAGAATGAGTAATGTCTCGCACGTTGCATATTTTATCGGCGAGTTTCAATTGACGAGCCCGCAGGCTTTTGTGCGGAGCTTGCTCGATCTGTAGCCGTTTACGTTCCATTTTCGGCAGTCGTTTATCATCCGTCACTTCCAGTACCACGTCCAGGACGTCTTCGCCGAAAAGCGATTCGATTTCTTCCGGCGCGGTTTCCGTATCTTCGATCGTATCGTGGAGCAATGCGCCGAGAATCACGACGGTATCGCGCACGCCGCCCACGCGCCACAGCAATTCGGCCACCTGGATCGGATGATTGATATACGGCGACGCTTCTGCGTCTTTTCGCCGCTGATCTTTGTGTTTTTCTGCGGAAAATTTGACCGCTCTTAAAATCATGTCGATGTCGCGTTCATCAAATGTCATATCAAAAAAACCTTTGCGATAAAGCGTAATAAACGGCCATAAGTCCGCTGAAAATTGAACTGCCGATAAAACGGTATTTGAGCGATAAACGGT
>JABWBZ010000332.1 GCA_013359335.1 bacterium | reverse complement strand
ACCCATTCGATGACATACGTATCGTGCGAATGCCGTGGGAACGTGTGCCGCACAAATCGAGCCCGCATGCATTCGAGTGAATTCAAATCAGGGTAGCGGCGAATCGTGGCTTCGTCAGAAAGGGTCATAGTCTGTTCATTATTGGATGAGTGGTAAGTCTACGACAACAAGTTGCAAGAGTTGCAGTAATTTTAAAAAAATTACTTACGCCATGTGAGAACAATTTTTCCGAAATTTTTATTTTCCAGCATTCGCTGGTGCGCCTGCTCAACATCATTGAAAGAAAACACCGAATCGACGACGGGTTTGATTTTTCCCGATTCGGCTAAAGGTAAAACATGCCGGCTAACAAGTTGTGTAAGTTCGGATTTCATTGAAAGCGGCTGATGGCGGAGAGTTGTGCTGCGGATCGTCAAGTTTTTATCGAGAAGGACAGCGAGATTAAGCGAAGATTTTGCTCCGCCCATCAATCCAATGATCACTAACGTTCCTTTATAGGCAAGGCATCGTAAATTGGCTTCCAAATATTTGGCGCCGACTACGTCGACAATTACATCCACGCCAAGTCCTTGGGTGATAGCGTAAATTTTTTTCTGAAAATCATCGTTATTGTAATTAATACAATAATCGGCGCCCAATTTACGGCAAGCCAGAACTTTTTCCTCCGAGCCGACCGTCGTGAAAATTTTATGTGAATGGGCATGTGCCAATTGAATGGCAGCCGTTCCCACACCGCTGCCACCGGCATGAATGAGTACCGATTGCGATCCGCTGAGATTTCCGATAAAAAATAGATTATAATAGGCGGTGTAAAACGCTTCCGGAAAAGCGGCCGCTTCTTCAAATGTCCAGCTTTCAGGAATTCGCAGTACCATTGACGAATGCGCGCTTACAAACTCGGCATAGCCGCCGCCTGCCAGCAGAACGCATACACGGTCGCCTGGCTTCCAGCCCGATACCGACGTCCCAACTTGGACTATTTCACCGGCACATTCTAACCCCATGACGGATGTAACGTTTTCCGGAGGTGGATATAAACCGCGTCGCTGAAGTAGGTCAGCTCGATTGACGCCAGATGCTTTAATTTGTATCAAGACCTCTTCAGCACGAATCGACGGAATGCTTGTTTCCTTTTTGTTTAGAATATGTTGTCCAGATACTGGCTCATAAAATGCAATCATTTGTTAACTTTCTAAAGCTCTAATAAACAAAATATTACTTGCTAATGCTAATTGTTTTATCGTATCTTTTACTGTTATCATTCCAATCAAATATCCAATCAGAGTGCATTTTTAGTTCGTATCAATTTTAGGTGTGCTCTAAATCACATACAATTCGAAGTTATATTTTTACTTTCTAAGAAATCCGTTCTGAAAAAGTCACGTTCTAATTCTAGAAACTCACTATGCATAATTCGGACAAGCCTGCAACTGTAAAAATTGTTTGGAGCGAAATCAAAGAGCGCGACCTGATACGTTTGAGTATTGAAGGTACCGGACACGAAGCCGCTATGATGGAATTGTGGAATCGGTATAAAAAACGGCTTTATCTGTATGTCAAGTACAAACTCAATTTCAATCGGGGTACAGATTCACATCAAGAAAAATACGTGATCGAAGATATTATTCAAAATACTTTTTTTGATGTACTGGAAAATCTGCGTGAATACAATCCTACCTATGAAGTCTCCACTTGGATCTATAATATTACCAACAAACATTTAGTAAGGTATATCCGCGAGATTCAAAAATTTCAAGGGCGGACTTCCGGTTATGAAGATGTCTCGGACAATTTTACGGTATCATCCGATCACTACACACCGGATGAGGAATTTGAATTAAAAGAATTTGAACGAATCGTTAAAGTTTTTGTACAATCACTCAAGAATTCACTCGATCAGGAAGTATTTCTGTTGTATTTACAGAATTTGCATACTAAGAATATCGCTGATGCGATGCACAATTCACAAGACGCAGTTCGGGCACGTCTTAATCGCGTGATCAAACAATTCAAGAAATTTTTGCAAAAGAAATATCCAGAATATCTTAATTCATCAACTTTGTCACAGATAAAAAACTTGAATGTTCAACGATAGATAATGCGTTGACGAGGCCGATTAACTTTCAAAGGTCGTGAGCATATGTTTAACCCTGCAGACACAAACTCAGGTAGTTCAAAGGTTGACGCGCTTTTCTGCGAATTCCTTGGAGAACTTAACGACTACTGTACCAATGGCGTGGTCCGAAAAATGGATATGCCCAAAATAATTGTTTTGATGCAGCATTTTATCGAACAGTGCGATCATTGGGAAGATCGTATCGATCTCGAAGACCGTATGCGTTTATTTGTAGGCAGCAAGCTTGAATATGCCAATGCAGAATCCGGCGTTGAATTCAGTGAAACAATTGAAATGAGCATTAAAGATAAAATCCGTGAAATTATTGCCAAGAATTTGAACGATGCAGGAAAATTTGCCGGATTTTTACTGAATTGGGCCATTATTAAACCGGCTAAAATTCTCAAAGCGTTTATGCATCCGGTTGTTGCTAATACAGTGTTGACCTACTCCGTCGCCGTTCATCCGCCTCAGATTGATATTCAGCTTTTTCAGCCCAGCCAGTCCGCTGCACAAAAACGTACCGAACAAACAGTTGCCGTGGAAAATAAAAAATCGTATGAAGCGTTGGCAGTGGTGAAAACATACTCAGAGGCCGATGTTAATAATTTGACAGCGAGCTTCCAACCCGCCAAAAGTGAACGCAAAAGTATTGTTGGTAACTCCATCAAAAAAACAGTTGCTAAACAGGAAATCGTTATACCGCAAGTACAAACCATTGCCAGCGTCCAAGTGGACGTCGAACGCCGCATCATAAAGCGTGAGATCGTTTCTATCTCCAAAAGCAAAACGGCTGATGAATTGTTGAAAGAATCGCGCGCGACAGCTCGTAAACTCCGTGATATTGGCGCCATTCAGGGAGTTATTACTCAGAATGATTACAAATTTATGAATTCTTTCCAATCAATTAAAAACAACAGTTCTGTAAAAACAGGACGTGTCGCCGTAAAATTTACGATTACCCCTTCCGGCGCTCCGAAAGACATCGAATTTATCCACAACACCTTCAATGAGGAATTGGCCAATGCGGGCATCATGCTCGCGGGCTTCGACCAGCGTACGAATTATGCGCGGCGCATGCCGCACGGCGTCGTCGGTGTCATTTCGCCGTTCAACTTTCCGCT
>JABWBZ010000331.1 GCA_013359335.1 bacterium | reverse complement strand
CAGCCACGGCCAAAGCCGGCTCGCAGAAATGCTGCTGGGCAGCACCACCGAGCGCGTGGTGCAGAAAGCGCCGTGTTCGGTGCTGGTCGTGCGCGAGGCCCAGCATGAATTCAAGATGCCGTGAGCTGTTTTGTTTACCATTGATTCAGCAACTGCGCTGGCCGTTTCGAAAGATTTGTCGTTGCTGTCAGCGGGATTTGAAAACGGCGACATTTTAATTTATGAAACCAAAAGCCGAAATTTAAAAACAGTTTTCCGTGAACATGCGGAGGAAATTACAAAACTTTATTTTACGGATGATCAGAGCCATCTCGTGTCTGGGGGCGGCGATAGATTTATAAAAATTCTAGACCTGAAAAGCGGCAGCGTGCGTTCGATTTGGGCTAATTTCAACAAAGCGCTGCTCGTTGATCCGAAGCAGCAATACATCCTGTCGTCCAGCTTCGATAACACTTTGGAGATGTTTGATTTTCATGACGGCAACTGGGTTCGCTTGATCGATCATAACGCCTATTCGATCACCGATATTGCCGTCACGCAAAACGGCGAATTGCTGGTCGAAGCCTGCACCGATAAAAAAGTAAAGATCATCAATCTCAAAACCCAAGAGGTCGTACAGGAGATCGGAGCGCAAAGTTTATTTGTTTCTCATCTTGATGTAAGCCGAGACGACCGGTACCTCATTGCGTCGAGTTATGACAATCGGATTCGCGTATGGGATCTGAAAACCGGCGAATTATCCCGGACCATTGCTTCCCAAGGCGTGATGCAAACGTATGTGAATGATTCGCTTAATCTGCTCACGTCGATCAACGCCGGCCCTTCGGCGGAAATCAAAAATTTTTCCACGGGCGAATCAGTCAGAATGTTTGCCAATCACGAATTTTTATGTTACGCGATCGCCTTCGATGCCGGGCAGACGCGCGTAGCGACGGGTGGATACGACCGGAAAATTCATCTGTGGTCATTTCCGGATGGGCGTTTTCAACAAACTTTTCGTGGACATTCGGGTAATATCATGGCGTTGTGTTTTTCGGCGGACGGACGCTATCTGGCATCATCGGCATTTGATAAAACGTTGCGTGTGTGGGATCTCGAGACCGGTCTGACGAAATATGTCTTCAATAACGGCTTGATTAACCAAATGATTTTAAAAAATGACAGTTTGCTTTTTGGCGCCGGGCAGGATGGAACAATTTCAGTCTGGAATTTCTCAGACGGTACGTTGTTACGAAAAATCAACGCGCATGATCGTCCGATTGCCGGCATTGCGCTTTATGATACTATAATTGCATCGGCCAGTGAAGATCACACGATCAGGTTGTGGGATTGCGAAAACGGAAAATTAATGCAAACGCTGAAAGGGCATACAGCGATGCTAAATTATGTCGTGTTCACGCATGACGGCAAGCGCCTAATTTCAGCCGCTCATGACGGCTCCATCAAAATCTGGGATGTGGCGACAGGAAAAAACATTGCTTCGATGATCGGTTTCCGTAACGGCGAATGGATTACGTGTACTGAAAACGGTAATTATGCCGCGTCAAAAAACGGCGACGCTTACGTTCACTGGCGCGTGGATAATGAAGTTTTTAGTCTGAAACAGTTTTCTGAAATTCATAAAAACCGTGAAAGCGTCGCCAGTGTGCTTCAATCAACGGTTTACAGTGGATCGAAATTTCAATTCAGTCTTCCGCCGCAAGTTGAAATTGTGAGGCCGTACAGCCGACCTTCGATTTATCAAGGTGAATTAAAATTAGAAATCGCCGCGAAAGGTCGAAATGAAGACTTGACATTTGAAGTGTACCTCAACGAGGCGCTCGTGATGACAAAAAAGGAAATGAAAGTCAACGAGTTGGTCACTCATATGAAAATCAAATTAAATGCCGGGTATAATCGGATAACCGTGGTGGCGCAGAATGGAAAAGGAATGAAAAGCAGTGAATCGAAAATGTATGTGTACTACGACGGATTATAATTAATTGCCCGATTTCGACGACTCCATATCGTATTCGAATTTTTTACAATAAAAACTCAACGCTACTTCGTCTTTCGTCAGCCCGCATTGATACGTAAAAGCAATTTTATCGTTTTCGACTTTTATAAAGGATTGCCGGAATTTACAAATCTGGCAATTTTTTTTCTGATTGGTACGAATGGCATTTAATGCAGAAGTATTTATGGCTTGCTGATTTTCCTTGATCGTTGCCACCGTCGATTCATGAGTTTTGACCATTTCCTTGAAAATCATATTAACCAATTTCAGGTAATGGGCGACATGAACCATGGTTTTCCGGATACGCATGAGCACATACAGTTGTATGACGAGCAACAAAGCAAATCCGGCTATAATGAGTATTTCGAGCATAGTCTTAAAAAATTTAACCGTGTAATAATAAATTAGCTCAAAATGGTCTGAAAAGCAAATTCCATCGTTTAGAAAAATGAGCACATTCAAGTCTTATTCATCTTTATCATCCCAATCCCGAGCATAATGCTTGTGCGAAGCATCATATATTTTTCCACTGCCCTTTTTGATCTTGTAATGCGAGACAGTGCTGTAAGAATCAACCTCGATCGCATAATGATCCGATTTTTCAATGACGGTCATTTGGGTGTCGTCAGGTAACTTGCCTTCCGGTATATCGCCGATTTCGTTGTCTTTATTGATGGCATTCAGGACGAATTCGATGGCTTTGCGAGATTCTTTCGTCGGCTTGAAAAATTGATAGTCCTCGAAATCTTTTAATTCTCTATCATTTTCGATCGGTCCAGTGCCGATAGAATTTTCAGTCAAGTTGACGCTCATGTCATAGATGAACGCGCTTTTGCGCGGAACAAACCGGATCACCTGCTCGAAAATAACCCACAAGGATCCCCGGCTGACTTTGACGCGGATGCGATCAAATAAATCAGTTTTGAAATCGGGATAACTGCTTTGTGCACGCGATGCAGCTATTGCAATCAAAGAATCGCGTCCCAGTGCTTTCATTTCATCCAACGTCATTTTTTCTGATTGCGCGTGAAGTTGGATTGTAAAAATTATCGCTGTGAAGAAAATAAAATATCGCATGATCGTTTCCTGTTAATGTTCTCCAAAACAGCCGCATTCATTATTCATAAAACTCTGATTGTGTCCGTACCACGGAAATGATGCATTATTTTTATTATTTTCCCAATAGAATTTAGAACGTATTATGTCATAATTGCCGATTTCATTCAATGAATCGGCATCATACAAACGGCCATTAACCATTGTGAAG
>JABWBZ010000330.1 GCA_013359335.1 bacterium | reverse complement strand
AATTCGTCAAACGGCAAAGTACTGTATGAGATTTGCAAAGAGGCAAATTCAAACACGTTCTTCATTGAAGAAGAATCAGAGTTGAAGTACGAGTGGTTCGAAGGGAAGGAATCAGTCGGCATCAGCGGCGCAACGAGTACGCCGCAATGGTTGATGGAGAAAGTAAAGACAGCAATAGAGACCATCGCGAGTCCGGTGAACGCGTAACAAGTTGTAGTCATCACTAACAAACAAAAATACAAACCAAAACATGGCCCTTGCCTTATTGTGCGTGTAATCTGATGACGTTGCAACGATCGCAATACGGAACGGGGTGTCCCGGTGGCAACGGGACGTTATGTTAAACATTCGGAGGATGAATGGCTGATTCAAACAACAGCGTTATCGATAATGTAATCGATCGTGAATATGGCGAGGCCGAGTACAATGATCTCAAGAAGCTCTACGAGGGCTCCATGGGAAAGATCAGTGAGGGGGAGATCGTCAAGGGTCGCGTCGTTGCTATTCACGACAATGAAGTGTCGGTTGATATCGGATTCAAGTCGGAGGGAACCGTTCCTCTCGTTGAATTTACGAACAAGGATGAGTTGAAGGTTGGCGACGAGATAGAAGTCTTTCTCGAAAGCGTTGAGAACAAGGACGGACAGTTGGTTCTGTCGCGCAAACGGGCAGACTTTATGCGCGTGTGGGAAAGAATCACGCGTATTCATGAAAGCGGCGACGTGGTGGCCGGCACGATCACTAAACGCATCAAAGGCGGTATGGTGGTCAACGTCATGGGCATCGATTGTTTCTTGCCGGGCTCGCAGATCGACGTGAAACCAATCCGCGATTTTGATGCATACGTCGGCCGCGAGATGCAATTTAAAGTCGTCAAACTCAACAACCTGCGCAAGAACGTGGTCGTCAGCAGCCGCGCTTTGATCGAGGAATCGACCAAAGGCCAACGCGAACGTATTCTGGCCGAACTTCAAAAGGGCCAGGTGTTGGACGGCACTGTTAAAAATATTACTGATTTCGGCGCGTTTATCGATCTCGGAGGAGTCGACGGTTTATTGCATATTACCGACATGTCGTGGGGCCGCGTCAAACATCCTTCTGAAATCGTCAAACTCGATGAAAAAGTCAAGGTCATGGTCATTGATTTCAATGAACAGAAAGACCGTATTTCTCTCGGCATGAAACAAATGCAGCCTGAACCGTGGGTGGAAGCTTCGAAAAAATATCCAATCAGCACTATGGTTACCGGAAAAATTGTTTCCATTACCGACTACGGCGCTTTTATTGAAATTGAAAAAGGCATCGAGGGTTTGATCCACATTTCGGAAATGTCATGGAATCAAACGATCAAACATCCGTCACAAATGTTTACTATCGGCGATGAAGTGACGGCTGAAGTCGTCAGCATCGTGCCCGAAGAACGTAAGATTTCGCTTTCAATCAAGAAATTGCAGAACGATCCGTGGGAAAATGTCGAAAGCAAATATTCTTTGGGCAGCAAACATACCGGTAAAGTTCGCAATTTGACCAATTTCGGCGTGTTTGTTGAACTGGAACCCGGCATCGACGGTTTGGTGCACATTTCGGATCTTTCATGGACACGCAAAGTGCGTAATCCGAACGAGATCGTGAAAAAAGGCGACGATATCGACGTCGTGATCATGGGCATCGACAAAGACAATCGCCGCATTTCGATGAGCCACAAACACATTACGGAAAATCCGTGGGATGGATTTATGGAAGTGTATGCCCCCGGAACGGAAACAACCGGTAAAGTCATGCGTGCTATCGAAAAGGGTTTGATCGTCGAATTGCCTCTGGGCGTCGAAGGATTTATTCCGACTTCCCATTTGCCGAAAACCGATAAAAAAGACGTGCTGAACGAAGGCACCGAACTTCAGTTAGTCGTCATTGAATTTGACAAAGAAAATAAGAAAATCGTATTATCCTCGACGGAAATGGAGAAGAAAAAAGAATCGAAGATCGTCGAAGAATACAATCAATCTCAGCAAAGCGCGGAATCGACGCAATAAAACGCTGAGCAATTTGTGATAGGCAACGGGTTGAACGGTTTAACGCTGTTCAACCCTTTTTTATTAGGTTGAGCGAATGTACGATTTACTGATCCATGAATATGAATGCTGGAATTTCGGCCATCCGCATGTGGCCGGCGTCGATGAAGCGGGACGCGGACCCTTGGCGGGACCGGTGGTCGTGGCGGGAGCAATTTTTGAAAAAGACGCGATCATCGACGGCGTGATGGATTCGAAACAGCTTACCGAATCGCAACGCGAAGAATTTTTTGAAATCATCCAACAACGCGCTCTGGCATTCCACATAGAAATCATTGATCATGCCCAGATAGACAAAATTAATATTTTGCAAGCGTCGCTTCTGGGGATGCGCCGGTGCGTCGAGAAGATGCACATTCAGCCCGATTTCGTACTGATCGACGGAAATATGGAAGCATTTCCCAAATCACACTATTACGGTTCACGCCAGAAAGCGATTGTCAAAGGCGATTCAAAAAGTTTTACGATTGCGGCCGCTTCGATCCTCGCTAAAGTGACGCGCGACCGGTTGATGTCGGAATATGATAAAATTTTTCCGCAATACGATTTCGCCAAGCACAAAGGGTATCCGACACCGGAACATATCGCAGCGATTAAAAAATACGGTTTATCGACGATTCACAGAAAAACTTTTTGCGCGGGAATTTTGAATGAACAATTCGGGCTTTTTTAAGATAAAGATTTTAAAAACTCGTTGAGCGCTTGATTGAATTCTGCCGGTTTCTCCATCATCGCCAAATGTCCCGCTCCCTCCATCTTCACCAGCCGCGATTGAGGCAATAAATTGGCCATCCATTCTGATTTTTCCGGTGCAACCAGTACATCGTCACTACCGGTAATGATCAGTGCGGGAATGGCAATGGCCGGAAGCGTAGGTTCGTGATTTTTCCTGTTTGCCATCGCTTGTAATGCTGAGATGACGCCTTCGACCGATGCGTTGCCAATAATACGTTTCAATTTTTGAGACAATTCGGGGCGCGATTTGAAATTATCGGGCGCGAGCAATTTCTCCGACATGAGCGTTTGGATAAATTCCAATCCCTCGGTTCGAATGCGTTCAATCGTCTTAAATCGATTGGCGCGCGCTTCATCGGAATCGGATCCGGCTTGAGTACAGATGAGTCCGATGGCCGCGAGCCTTCGCGGGTAACGTTCAGCCAGTGACAGGAGAATGTAACCGCCCATCGAGTGTCCGAG
>JABWBZ010000329.1 GCA_013359335.1 bacterium | reverse complement strand
CTGCGGATCCGCTTGCATGGTTTTCGGGGTGCCTTTAATATGCATGATAGCGAGAGCGGCATCATGACGCGCGACTATACCGGCAATTTTAGGGTCGAAGGTCAGGCCGCTGACGTCGTTGACGATATGCGCGCCGGCTTTGAGCGCGGCTTCAGCAACTTCTGATTTATTGGTGTCAATGGAAATTAAGACATCCAGATTGCGTGAAATTTTTTCAATCACCGGCACGGTTCGTTCCAATTCCGTATCAACGGGGACAGGATTGGAGCCGGGGCGCGTCGACTCGCCGCCGACGTCAATGATATCAGCTCCGTCGGTTTTTAACCGGACGGCATGTTCATAAGCTTTTTCGAGAGAATTGAATTGGCCGCCGTCGGAAAAAGAATCGGGCGTGACATTGAGAATGCCCATGTAGTGTATGCGGCTGCGCAACAAAGAATAGAAATCGTTCATTCGATATCGGGAAAATATTCCCGCAATTTTTTACGCGCCTCTTCCCGGTAAGGATCGTCGCGATCGAGCAGTTTCATCGCCGCTCGGAACGCAGCGATCGCATCGTCGCGTTTGTTTTGTACTTCATAAATTTTACCAAGATACAAATAGGCGTAAGGATAATTTTTTATTTGTATGGCTTTTTTAAAATACATTTCGGCTGTCGGATATTGTGCAAATTCTTCGCGCGTCTGTTTCTTTGCTTTATATTTTCCGGCGACATGAAAGTGCAGGATGCCAAGGCTGTAGAAAACTTCAGGATGGTCGGGATAAATTTGCGCGGCTCGGTTTAACAGCGCAATCGCCGGATCAAAATAATTCAAATGATCGTACGCGGTTACCAAACCGAGCGTGGCGTCGATGTCATTGGGCCGGAGTTTTTGCGCGATAAGAAAATTATTCAACGCCAATTGAGAAAAATGATCGTTGGGGCGGCTTTGATCGATGTAATATTTTCCCAGCGCCAGGTAGGAATAGAAACTTGCCGGATTGGCCGCAATCGCCTTTTTTAAAATTTCCTCTTTAGTCTTAAGGTCAAAGGATTCCCACCGAATTTTTTGCATGTAACTGAGTAAATCGTAAATCAGGTAATCGCGCTCGTAGAGCGTGTGAGCGGCGATGAGAGCAAATTCAGCGTCCAGATAACGCGGCTCCGGTTTTACGGACATATAAAAATCTGCCAACGCCGAATAGGCCGGTTCGAATTTTTCATCCAGTTGACCTGCGCGTTTAAGATGATATTCCATCCGAACCTGAAAATTTTTTCTGAGCTGATCGTCAGCGGCGCGCGTCATTAATTCGCCGTATGCCAAACCGGTCCCGTACCATGCCAGAACGGAATTACTATCTGATTTCAAAGCTTCCTGAAACGCCGTGAGGGATTCGTCGTACTCATACAATGACATTAAGTATTGACCGCGCGAATAGGGTACAAATGCGGACGTTTTGTAAATGTCGTTTCCGGCGACAGGTAAAATAAATTTATTACTGGTTTCATCGTAGAAAAATTTTGCAAGCGCTGTGGCATGTTCTTCGGCACGTTCCGTCAATTCGGCCGTGAGTGGAAGATCATATTGAACCGATTGTAAAATTTCGTGCTCCATGGCATCATAAACCTGTATGTCAAAGCGCGCGTTTTGCCCATTGATGGTAAACGATCCGGCAGCTACGTAATCAATGCCTAGTAAATTGGCCCACGCGAGAAGTTTCGATGAATCTAATTGGGAAAATTTTGCGGTTGAATCTTCGCCGAAAGAGCCGGTGATCCATTCGGGTCTGAGGAACGTCAGATGCGAAGGTGACTGCAATTCTCCGGCACGCGAAACCATTTCCGCCAAGCCCCAGCCCAACCCCTGATAAGGGTGAACACGATGCGAACCGGTGGGCTCGCCGTTGTTGTGAAATTCAAACGGAAAAATGGCAACGTGAATCTGAATTGGTTGCGGCGGGCGTGCTAGCCGCACGATGGTATAAGTCAAACATAAAAAGCCGATAAGCGCGAAAGTCGCATTCCGAAGTTTCCGCTTATTGATGATTTCAGAATGTTTATGAAGGTAATAAGCGATAAAAAGAATGACACCACAAATGGTCAAAAGGAAAAAAATTCCACCGGGAACTTCGCCGGACAAAAACCGAATGATCGATTGCATAGAAAACCTTCGTTATAATAAAGAATAAGGATGCATCACTGACGTTCATGCATCCTTATGACCAAAAATCTCCGTTTGAAAAAAGAAACCGCTTATGATACCGGGGTTTCCTGTTTATCATCCTGTTCGAGCGGCTTAAGCGCTTGTCCGGCCATGATCAAATCCAGATCGTCGGTATCGATCGTTTCTCGTTCGATCAGCGCATTTGCAATCGCGTGAAGATAATTGATATTCTCGCGAATCAAATCGACGGCTTTGTTTTCAGCGTCGCGAACGATTTTTTGAATTTCCTTATCGATAATCACGGCGGTTTCTTCGCTGTAATTTTTTGACGTCGCGATGTCCCGTCCGAGAAAAACTTCTTCTTCTTTTTTGCCGAATGCAACAGGTCCGACGAGGTCGCTCATGCCCCATTCGCACACCATTTTTCTTGCAACGGATGTGGCGCGTTCGATATCGTTGCCGGCGCCGGTCGTGAGGTGATCGAAAATGATTTTTTCCGCGGCGCGCCCGCCCATAAGATGGATCAACGTGGTTTGAATATACGTTCTGGAATACATGTGGCGGTCGTCGGTCGGCAGATAATGCGTAAGGCCCAGAGCCCGTCCGCGCGGAATGATTGTAACTTTATGAACGGGATCGGAGTCGGGGAGCAATCGCGCCACCAGCGCGTGGCCGGCTTCGTGATAAGCCACCATCCGTTTTTCTTTTTCAGAAATGACCAAGCTCTTTCGTTCGACGCCCATCATGACTTTATCTTTGGCATTTTCAAAATCGATGTTTTCGACAATATCCGAATTTCTCCGCGCGGCAAGAAGGGCCGCTTCATTGACTAAGTTTTCAAGATCAGCTCCCGACAATCCGGGCGTGCCCTTCGCAATTTTTTCCAAATTCACATTTTGACTGAGATGGATTTTCTTCGTGTGAATTCTCAGAATTTCTTCGCGTCCTTTGACGTCGGGTTGATCCACGACGACCTGGCGGTCGAATCGGCCCGGGCGCAGTAAAGCGGAATCGAGAATGTCCGGGCGGTTGGTCGCGGCCAGCAAAATAATGGCTTCATTGGAATCGAAGCCGTCCATTTCAACCAGAAGTTGATTTAAAGTTTGTTCGCGTTCATCGTGGCCGCC
>JABWBZ010000048.1 GCA_013359335.1 bacterium | reverse complement strand
AAATTTATCGACGGCCAAATTCGTGTACACGGTACGCGAACGATTCGTATTCGGCCAATCAATCACCAGTGAATCAACCATTGTCGCATCGCCGAGGCCAAAATGAATATCAAAACCGTCTTGCGCGGCATACCCGGTCAATGATTGCACTTCACGCAATTGCCACACTGCGTGCCCATTCATCAGCGCTTTGACGCGAATATGCGCGCCGACGGCGCTGCGATTGGCCGTCTCACCGACCGCGCGGACGCTCATCCAGTGATTGGTATTGCCGTTATTCAGATACAATAAATTATTATTCGAAATGGGATTTTCAGGATCATTGTACTCATCCGTGCCCGCGGCGACAAAAAGATCCAGATCACCGTCACGATCAATATCGGTAAAACTGCATCCATGGCCAACGAGCATTTCAGAAGTAATCACGCTGGTTTCGACGCGCTTGAATTGCATATTCCCTTCATTCACAAAAAAGAAACCCGGATCATGACCGCCGGCAAAATCTTTAGTATTGGTAACGTAAATATCGATATCGCCGTCATTATCAAAATCGCCGGAAGCGCTCCCGATCGAGAAATACGCGCGATGTTTCGACATTTCAACATCCGCTAATTCCGTAAACACGCCGTTACCATCGTTGCGAAAAAGTTTATTGGGATTCAAACTGACTTGCGATAAACCCGTCATGAAAACATCGAGATCACCGTCATTGTCAAAATCAGCCCAATTGCTGCTCCAGTAATCATTGGGAACACCTTGTCCGAGAATCGTGCGTGTAAATTGATTTACTCCGGTCTGAGTATACAAAAAATTCGGATACGGCCAATTGGTCGTCAGCACGTCGGTGTCGCCGTCGTTATCATAATCGGCCAGCGAGAGACCGTTTTCCCAAGTCGTGTCATTGGCAATCAATGCCTGCGTTGAACGCGTAAAAATGCCGTTTTGGTTGTAATACAAAAAATTTTGTTTCCCATACCGATTATCGGTGAAACCTTCATTGATGACCAATAAATCGGCAAAGCCATCATTATTAAAATCGCCCCAGGCACCGCCTGCAGAATATTGTTTTGACGCGCCATGATCGATCTGGCCGGTAATTTTCGTGAAGGTTCCGTTTTGATTATTGCGATACAAAGCGTTGTTTTCGTTCTCGCCTGCATTCACCACTACAACATCGGTAAATCCATCGTTGTCGTAATCGGCCCAGGTCGCCGAATAGGAGCCAACATTACCGTCCTGCGTAAGGCCGGAACTGGTCACGGCCGTAAACGTGCCATCGCCGTTGTTCCTGTAAAGAAAATCATTTTCACCGTAATTAACGACATGCAGATCGGGAAATCCGTCATTGTCGTAATCGATCCAATTACTCGAATATGAATTGCCGCCGCTATTGACAATCGCCCCCTCGGTCACCCGAATGAATTGTTCAACGCTCACATACGCGCCGATTCGCAACGTCGGCAAATTCGGATCATTAGCCGATAAATCAATATTGGTAAAATGTTCGTCGAAAACTTTCAACGAATTGGAAGAAAATTCCAAAACAACTTCAGCGGTTTGTCCGGACGGAATCGTTCCGCTCACCGGAATAACAGCCAGCCATTGAGGCAGTGCAGAAGAAATAGTCCATGTAAGATCGCTGTTGCCTGAGTTAAACAGCGCAAGCGTGTCGCGTATCAGGGACTGGGAGAGCATCCGTTTCTGAAAAATATCGGTCGAATAACTCAACGCCGGCAAATCATTGACAGCCGCGGCGTCGACGATAATTGATTTGATCGTCGCATTGTTTTCTTTTACTGTAATTTCAGCCGAAAAATTACCTGGCGTCATCGATGAAAAAGTAACCGTCACATCCGCCGCCTTATGGGCCGCGAGTTGAACCGTCGTTTCGTTAAATTGAAATGCACTGGAATTAGAATTTAAAACGATGGTTTTTGTTTGTTCCGTAAAATTTTTGATGCGAATTTTTTTCTCGGATGAATTTCCCGCCAGGATCACGGGAAATGTTATCGTATCCGGTTCGACGATAACCGAACTTTGTGTTTCCAAAAGAGCCTGAAAAACATTTAATCGTGCGCCGGTGACGATTTTGTTTTCAAGCGAAGCCAGGCGGTCGGCGGTTTCCAGTAATATTTCTTTCACTCTCCAATGAGGTAATTCCGGATTTTCCGACCATAACAATGCCGCCGCGCCGGTAACGAACGGCGTCGCCATCGATGTTCCTGAATATTTCGCATATTTATTATTGGGCACCGTACTCACGATTTCAGCTCCGGGGGCTGCGATATCGACGATGGTTTTTCCGTAGTTGGAAAAGTTAGCCAATTCATCCAAACGAGTAGTCGCGGCGACGGAAATGATGTTATCCAATTCAAGGTTTGCAGGAAATTGACTAAACACGGCATTGTCCCAGCCGGCGTTACCAGCCGCGGCCATAAATAAACATCCGGCGTGATTGGCGGCTTCGATCGCATCATGCAACCCTCGCGAGTAACCGCCGCCGCCCCAACTGTTATTGGTAATCTTCGCGCCCATCATGGTCGCGTAATCAATCGCCTGGACGGCGTCGGAAACGCGGCCGCCTTGTTTGCCCAGAAATTTCAACGCGATCAATTGCGCGCTCCACGCGATACCGGCAACGCCTTTTCCATTATTGGCCGCAGCGGCGATCGTTCCGGCAACGTGCGTTCCGTGGCCTACGTCGTCGAACGGATTATTATCGTTATTCACAAAATCCCACCCAACGACGTCATCGGTAAAACCGTTGCCATCATCGTCGATTCCGTTTTGATCGTTGGGCGTAAATTTTCCGTCGTGATCGATATCTTCGCCGGGATTGATCCAGACATTCTCTTTCAAATCTTCGTGATTCCAATCGATGCCTGAATCGATCACTCCGATTTTAATTCGTTGGCCAGTTTGAAAATTCCACGCTTCGGTTGCATCGATGTCCGCATCGTTTTTGCCGCCGGATTGTCCGGTATTATTCAACGCCCACAAGTCGTTGAACAGAGGATCACCGGCCAGAGCGTCGGCAGAAGCAACGCTTTCATCCTGAATAATTTTCGGAAATGGAATCCATTCATCCAATTCCGCGTATTCAATCCAATCCAATTCTCGCAGCAGCGCGGCCACAGTCAATGCGGAAATGGTAGAATCCTTTAACTCCCAAATTTCACCATTCAGTACGTGCAACGTTGCCACTCGTGACAACGCCATCTCTTTTCGAAAAGCGGATGCAGCCGATTCGGAATGTTTCTGTAACGCCGCCGATTTGAATTTAACAATGACACGCGGGGGCTGCGGATTCTGCGCTGTTGCGGATACCCAACCGAGTACGGTAAGAAGAACAATGGTCGGCAATTTATTTAACATACAGCATCTTCCGTGATTTAATGGTTTTACCCGAACGCATGACGCTCACATATACGCCGCTGGCCACGCTTCGTCCGTTACTGTTTTTGCCGTCCCACGTAACGCTAAATTTTCCGGCCGGATGTGAAAGAGAAACAAGCAATGTCCGGATTTTTTGGCCGAGCACGTTATAGATTTCAATTTTTACCGGACCCGGTTCGTTCAATCCATAAGGAATGTGCGTTTCGGGATTAAAAGGATTCGGATAATTTTGAGCCAGAAATATCGTTTCGGGAATTTCCTGCTCAGGTTCATTCGGAACAAATCCTGCCGGACGATAAGCGATAATATTTCCGTACTGGCCGGCCGTTATGCCGGTTGTGTCATCGAGAAAATCGACGGCATAACCATCATGAAAAAATTTAGTCACGTACGCCGTATCGATTTGCCAGGTTCTGCCGGTATCCATGCTGCGATACGCTGTGCCGAATTCACCGACGATAATCGCCTGCGCCGGCGATATGAAATCAACGTCATAGAATGCATCTTCCACTGGCACTTGCACGCCCAACCCGCCATCGCGTTGAATGACAATTTTTTCCCAGGACAAACCGCCATTGGATGTTCGGATGACCGCCCCATTTATGCCGACGGCAATTCCAAAAGCGCTGTCGGCAAATGTGACCGACCAAAGATCGTGTTGCACGGGTGAACTTACCGTGTACCACGACTGTCCGCCATCCGTCGAACGGGTGATCACGCCTCTGGCTCCGACTGCGATGGCCTTGTACGGCGTCGCCCAGCGAACGGATCGCAAATTGGCCATGACGTTGGATGTGCGTTGCGTCCAGCTAATGCCTCCATCAGCCGATTGAATAATCATGCCGAATTGACCGACGGCCAGCCCATTGGTTCCATTAAAATCCACACCAAATAATGTATTATAATAGCCGCTATGTGACGGCGCCCATGATTTTCCTCCGTCGGTCGTACGCATGACCCAGCCGCTGTCGCCGGCGGCAACCGCCGAAAGCCCGCCGGTCAAAGCCAACGCGCGGAATGTTCGAAACGAGTTTAATTCAATTGTGTTCCATCGTTTACCGGAATTGGTCGAGTAAACAACGGTTCCATGATCGCCTATGCCAATGCCGTGCGTGGATGAAAATAATTTCACATCGAGCAGTGACTCGATTGCGCCTTGCATGCGTGAGATCCGGCTCGCTCCGGGTGATTTTTTGTAAATCGTGTTGAAAGCACCGGCGATCCATTCCGTTCCGTCCGCCAAAAATTGAATACTTCTGATATCTTCAGCAATGCCGATATTTTCTTCATTCCATGAAAGCCCGCCGTCTGTGGTTACAAAATATTTTCCGGCGTCTCCGACGGCCACGCCATTCAAAAGATCGCGGAATGCAACTTTATAAAAATCGAAAGTAAAAAATCCCGGTTCTTCCCGTATTTTTTGCCACGTAAGGCCGTCGTCATCGGATCTGACAATCACACCGTAGCGTCCCACGCCTATCCACACCGAATTACCGACGTACGTGACATGATTCAGGCCAATGTAATCATCTGAAGTTTTATTAGTAATGACCGGAGTTGTCCAAGAGTCGCCGCCATCCGTCGTACGATAGATTGAATAATTTTGCGTCGAACTCCCCGGACCAACGGCAATTCCAGTTTTAGAATTTCGCATCGCAATCGACGATAATTGCGGATTATCGGGCAATGGCGGCAACGGTATCCATGTCAATCCGCCGTCGGAAGTTTTCAGCGCTTCACCCAGATAAGCTACAGCCAATCCGTTTTGTTCATCCCCAAAAACGACATCCTGAAAATAATCTTCAACGTAAAACACCGTATCTTCCGAGTGAAAACGTTCCTCCCAGGTTTGGCCGCCGTTGTTCGTTCGGTAAATACGGTTATCGCCGGCAATAAAACCGACAAATTCATTTAGAAAATAAACCGCGTTTAAATCGCGATCACTGACGCTGTCCGGAGCAAGCCACGTCAATCCGCCATCCGTCGAACGCGTGACCGTTCCGCGTAAACTCATTACAAGTCCCGATCCTGAATTGGTGAAATGAGCATCGGTAAAAACATTACCCGCCGGAATGGGATTTTGCCAGTACCATTGCGATTGCGCCGATACGGAACAGGCTATAAAAACGCTTAAAAAAAAGCTAAAAGTCTTATTTAACATTAAATGTACAATATGTTTATTTTTTCGGGGCAAGGATAGGATTTCCGACGGCCAACTGCAAGAGTTTTTTTAGAATGGTCTAAAAAATGCGTCACTCATTTCTCCCAAAGTCGCCAAGACGTTAAAATACGTTTCTTTGTAGCTTTGCGCTATTTGTTGAGGTGAGTTGATTTTCAGTTTGGCGAACTGATTGACACTTTATTTTTTGATAGGCGACTGTTTTGTTTCGGCTAGCAATTGACGGATCCTCACATCCGACGGATTGAGACTTAAGGCTTTCAATAAATAGTTTCTGGCCTTCGGTATATCGCCGCCGTTCAAATACACGTAACCCAAATTAGCCAATGCGGGAACAGATTGAGGATCGACTGCAAGAGCATTTTCATAAAATCCGACAGCGCCTTTAAAATCATTTCGGGCAAAACGGATATTACCGAGTCCGAAATAAGCGTCATAAAGATCCGGATCGATTTGCAAAGCCTGAAAGTAAGCCGTTTCAGCTTCATTCGGTTTATCCGCTGCAAAATAATTAAGCGCCAGGTTAATGTACGCATCGGTGTAGTTAGAATCGGCGTTTATCGACTGGAGATAATATTGCTTCGCCTGATCGTAGCGGCGTAAAAAATGATAACAGTTGGCTATGTTCAGTAACGTCACGGCATCGGATGGATTGTTGGCCATTGCTTTTTGAAAATAGAGCAAAGCCGGCTCGTATTTCTGCTTCGCCAATAATGCGAATCCTGTCCAATAATGGATCTTGGGAAATGTCGAATCTAACCGTGTCACAGCGGCAAATTCTTTCAAGGCATCATCAAAACGCGCCGAAGCATGCAGCGCCATGCCAAGATACGCATGCGCATCCACGGATAGCGAATCTTTCATTACGGCTTTTTCAAGATGATTGATCGCTCGTTTGAGGTAATTGGGAAATCTTTTTTTGTTATAAAAAATTTTATAATAGGATATACCCAACCGCAGTTCGAGTTGAGTGGAATCTTCTTCAAAAAAATCTTCCAATTCCACCATCGTCGAGTCGTCGGAACGCGCAGTCGCCATTTCTTCCGGCACATATTCGCGTACATTTTTCGGAATGCGCCGTTGAATCCAGTGATCGGTAAAATTCACGTGAGGAATATTCGACGTCCCACCCTGCTTCATGTGACAGGACACACAATTACTTTCAGCCGTATGGTTCAACGTAACTTTGATTTTATCGGCCGAATGGCAAGTCTGGCATTTTTGATTGAAGCTACTCCGCTGAGTTTGATAAACGGATATATGCGGATCGTGGCACGTCGTACACGTCATGGCGCTTTTTTTGAAACACGTACTCAGCCGAAGCCTTTCCGGATGGGATGCGATGGTAAACCCGGAATCGGCTTGCGTATTCACCATCACCGATCGGATAGTCTTCAACCGAGTGCCTGGACGAAAATCAAATTCATCTTTATCGCGTTTGGCAACAAACATTTCGCCTTGCAAATGGCATTGATAACATACATCGAGATTTTCATCGCGATTCAAACGAGCCGGATTGACAATCGTTGAATCCAACTTTCCGGTTTTGATTGTTTTTGAGTTTTTGAGATGTTTGGCTGCGTGCAGTTCACCAGGACCGTGACAGCGTTCACAGCCGATTCCCTCCGGAAACGGCAACCGGTATCGGTTGACACTGCCCTTGACAAAATCAACGTACGCATTATGACAGCCGATACATTCCTGCACAATGACGCGTGAAAAACGCTGATTATGCCGATGATATCCTGGACTCAAATCCCAGATTTTTTTCTTGGTATACCACGACACCGGCATTTGATAAACGAGGCCGTTGTTTTCGGTAATGTATGAACGTACGCTATTGCCCGATCCCACGACGTACTTGACTTCTTTAGTGCGGCTATAAATTTTATTACCCGCAGCATTTTTACGAAATTCTTCCTGGAAATATTTCCCGTTTTCCTCATACATTCTGTAATAAAAATTCGACTTTCTATCATAAATAATATTGCCGTGCTCGTAATTTTCCACCGTGTTGGTTTCAAACGGTTCGTACAACGAGCGCCCCATACCGGTTTGCATAAACGTTTCATAAATATCCGAATGACACGAACGGCACACTTTACTGCCAACATAGGCCGCGTTTTTTGAAATATTTTTGAATAAGTAATGATCTTCCGCGGCTATTTTCGGTTCACCGGTGCGACATCCCGCCATCATCCACACAACAACGATGGCCGTCAACCCGTTTTTAACCTGTGAACATAATTTCAAAAATTCAGGCTTATAATTTTGGGTTGAATTCGAATTCGAATTCTTATAATCTTTCATAGCTTTTTGAATTACTATACAGTCGGAGAATGGATTATGTATCGGTTATTGTTGATCGCTCTGATTTTTTGTACGGGATGTTTTTCAAAAAAAAAATCAAAAGAAGAACTCGTCAAATCCGGTGAACAATTTTTTTATTCAGTCATCGACCACGGTTATGCCTGTTACGATTGCCACACCGTGAGCAACGCCGATACGTCGTCCCGAATCCGACCCGGTCATTCATTACTCAATGCCGCAGGACGAAACGATTATTGGGGCAATCGGGTTCGCGGAAGGCACGAGCATCTGATGGGCGCCGCGCTGTATTGTTTGGTTAAATTTCAGAAAATCGAATTTGAAAAATTACAGAAAAAATACAAGGACTCGACGGACGGCATCGATGCGTCCGATCAACTGCCGGCCGAAATGCAGTCGTCGCTCAATGAATATTTGCTTTCGATTTCAAACGGCCGTTCCCCTGATCTTTCGCATACGATGGCGTATGACGCCGAAAACAAACTTTCTTTCAAAAATTATTATCAAAAAATTTTATCCTTCAAGCCGGACACGCTGAAAGGGGCTTCGATCTATCATCGCGCTTGCGCATGGTGTCATGGCCTGGACGGGGAAGGTATCGACGGAAAAGGCGAAGCGCTGGATATCAAACCATCGCAGACTCTGACTATTATCGAACAAGTTCGGCAGGGCGGTTACCGTATGCCGTTCTTTCAAACGGACATTATCTCCGACCAAGAACTGGCCGATATAATCGCTTACGTTATCGCTTTACGAAACCGGTCAGAGCAGCCGTGAAATGCTGAACGTCGTTCCGGTCTGAGGAAAATAAACGATACCGTTGATATCGATCATTTGACCGTTGAATGAAACCGTCGATTTATCAATATTGGCCGTCACAAAAAAAATACAACGCGTCGACCAATAACTTTTGCCGTCCACCGTCACATCGGCAACATACTCAGCCTGTTCATTCCGTTTGTAGTTGTACACGACGCTGTTACCGGCGATGTCCATGACGGTTTTGTCATTCTTCTGAAAAAAAATGCGGATAGGAATGGACGATGTAAACGTCACGTCTTTATAAAAACCTTCGGGAGCCTGATTGCTGCAACTAATGTCGATCGTATTCTGCCCGAAAGTCAAAGTATAACGCTGCTGCTGCGCTGAAATAGAAGAGACGACCAGGAAAACCAAAACAATAATTCCGATTCCAGCTTTCATAGATACAGATCCTTTCTTAGAGTTTGTGAACCGCAGTTATTTTACAATTTTTGGATAAAATTTTCAATTAAATAGTTTGAGCGAAAAAATATTCAATCTATAGGTTCCAGCAACACCATCGTTTCGACGTTATCCGTAGCCGGAAACATGTCGAAGGGAAGAACTCTTACCGGGCGGAATCCACAACGATTCCACCGTTCGATTTCCTTCGGAATGCCATCAGTATCACAAAATAAATGAAGCGCTTTTTTAATGTCGCCTTCGGCCAGCCATTCGATCACGCCTTGATCCGTTCCATTACGCGGCGGATCGAGAATGACAACCGTCTCGTTGCCGACAGGAAATTTTAAAACCGTACCACGATCAAGCCTCGCGCACGTAAAACGCACATTCGGAATTTTCAATCGGGACGCATTGCCTTTGGCCGACTCGACCGCTTCCAGCGACGACTCTACTCCATGCACCGTTTTGTAAGCATGCGCCAGAGAAATGCCAAACACGCCATACCCGCAATACCAATCGTACAACTTTTCCTGCGGATTCGGCTTCAGAAATTCAGCCGCTTTTTGAACCATCCAATTGATCAACGATGCGTTCGTCTGTGAAAATGCCAACGGCGAATACGCGAGCTTATTACCGGCTATCGTTTCAATAATTTCTGATGTGCCGAAAATTTTCCGAAAACCTTGCGGAGAAACATCGGCCTTGTCGGACATGTAGTAACGGCTGTGTTCATCCAAAAAAGAAAAAATACCGGCGACCGGCTTGACCTCGCGCGTGATCGTTTTAGACAATTGATTGATCAGCGTATTCAGCGACGGCGTATAACGCTTGAGACTCAATAACACGGTAAGCTGTTCGTACGAACCTTTGACAATAACATAATTCAGTTCACGGCCCAAGGCACGACCGCTACGATCGTCGATGAATTGCTGAACGAGATTATAAATGCGCGAATGATCCGCCGGCTCGATCGGACAATCGATCACGTCTGACGGTCGAATGCGCCCCGAGCGATCCATTTCCGTAAACCCTAACAGCGGCCCTTCCCGCGTCGTAAATACGCGCCGCTTGCTGTTCGTCCGGTACCGCCGGCCCAGCGGCGAAGCCGCTAACGGCTCCGGTTCTCCCGGCAATCTGTTTTTACTCCAGAATTCTTTAAACGCCCGGTCTTTCAGTTTCACTTCCGCTTCATAACGCAATGCAATTGCCGGACAAATCGTACAATGCTCTTCATGATACGTCTGGCATTCATATTTTTTATAGGGCTGGCGCGGCTCGTTGGAAGAACGGATGAGACTACGAAAGATCGATGCAAAAGACGTCATAATTGGTATTCAAAAAATTACGGTCAAAATTGAAAATGCAGTTATTCCCATTCAATCGTTGCAGGCGGTTTAGAACTGATGTCGTACGTTACGCGATTGATGCCTTTGACTTCATTGATGATGCGATTTGAAATTTTGCCGAGCAATTCATACGGCAAATGCGCCCAATCCGCCGTCATCCCATCCTGACTGGTCACGGCGCGAATCGCCACGGCGTTTTGATACGTACGCGCGTCGCCCATCACGCCGACCGATTTAACGGGTAAAAGCACGGTAAACGCCTGCCAAACCTGGCTGTACTGGCCCGACGATTTGAGCTCATCGATAAATATGGCATCGGCTTCACGCAACACGTCGCACCGTTCTTTGGTAACTTCACCGAGCACGCGTACGGCCAATCCTGGACCCGGAAATGGATGCCGCATTAAAAGTTCATCCGACAAACCCAGTTCCCGCCCCACGGCGCGAACTTCGTCTTTAAATAATTCACGCAGCGGTTCGATTAGTTTTAAATGCATTTTTTCAGGTAATCCGCCGACATTGTGATGCGTCTTGATCGTGGCCGACGGCCCTTTGATCGAAACGCTTTCAATCACGTCCGGATACAATGTTCCTTGCGCGAGAAAATCAATATGCCCAACCGACGATTTTAATTTTTGAACTTCACCGTCAAAGACGTCGATAAACGTGTTGCCGATAATTTTTCTTTTTTTCTCCGGATCATCAATGCCTTTTAGCCTCGATAAAAATAATTCCGACGCGTCGGCTACGATGAGATGATTATTAAAAAATTTCTTGAAGGTTTGTTCGACCTGATTACGTTCATTTTTTCGCAGCAAGCCGTTGTCGACAAAAATCGCCGTGAAATTATCCGGAATCGCTCGATGCAGCAGCATGGCCACCACCGATGAATCAACACCGCCCGACAACGCGCAAATGACATAACCGTCTTTCACTTTTTCTCGGATTTCGCGAATCGTTTCCTGTACGAAAGAAGCCGTCGTCCAGTTGCCCGAACACTTGCAAATATCATAAATGAAATTTTTGAGTAGTTCTTTTCCCATTGGTGTGTGCGCAACTTCCGGATGAAATTGAACCGCCCAGCATTTTTTTGGCACATGGCGCATGGCGGCTATCGGCGCGTTTTCGGTATGAGCAATACTTTCGAATCCTGGCGGAATTTTTTCCAAACGATCGCCGTGACTTTCCCACACAACCGTTTCGGCGGGAAAATTTTTAAACAAATCTTCTTTGCGATCGACCAGCAAATGCGCCCGCCCGAATTCGCGCTGCGCCGCGCGATCGACTTTGCCGCCAAAAAAATGCGCGATCAACTGCATACCGTAACATACGCCCAAAACCGGTGTGCCTAATTCGAAAATTTTCCGGTCCGGCAACGGCGCGCCTTCTTCATCGACGCTCGCAGGACTTCCCGACAAAATAATTCCTGCCGGATTAAAATGTTTAATTTTTTCCAGAGTAATGTTAAAAGGATGAATTTCACAATAAACATTCATCTCTCGGATACGCCGTGCGATCAATTGTGTGTACTGCGAACCAAAATCCAAAATTAAAATGGATTCCGAATGTTGCATATAGGCTCCGTTGTAATATTTTTTTCTAAAGTCATTCCGGAACTTGGTGCGGAATGACGCAGAAACTTATCTCAACTTCTTGTAAAGCTCCCACGCTTTTTCGAAATCGACTAGCTTGAAACCCGGCTCGCCATCGGCCAGCGGTGGATTGCCGGCTTTCAATTCGTCAATAGTCGCCCATTGAAAAGCGCAATGTTCGTCTGATAACCGAACCTCGTTGCTACCTGTTTCTGCAAGATAATCGATGGAAACGAGAATACCGCCGCGAAATGAACCGTACCAGATATCAGCCGGCGCCATCACGCGAATATTCAAACCGCTTTCTTCTTTTACTTCGCGTAAAATTCCTTCCGCGGGATTCTCATCCATTTCGAGCCGGCCGCCCGGGGGACCCCAGACTTTCGGTTCATGATTACGTTTCAGAAGAAGAAATTTTCCGTCATGGATCACGTATGCGATAACGGCTAATTGATGCGTGAGCGGCATTTATTTTGTTTTTTTCATCTCAAGATATTTTTCATGCCCGTGCTGAATGGCGCTGCGGGCAAATTCCGTCGGCTCCCAGCCGAAACTCTGAACATGTTTTCCTTCAAGGTGTTTGTATGTCGTGAAAAAATGTTCGATTTCGACGAGCAAGTGATGCGGTAATTGTTCAACGCGCCGAACGTCGCGGTAATGTTCGTCCCCGATCGCCACGCCGAGAATTTTATCATCGGCGCCTTTGTCGTCGCGCATCCGCAATACGCCAAGCGGACGCGTTTCCACTAAAATGCCAGTTTGAAGCGGCTGGCTGGCGAGCACCAGGATATCCAGCGGATCGCCGTCTTCGTAATACGTGCTGGGAATAAAACCATACGCCGTAGGGTAATGAACAGCCGAATACAAAACACGATCCAGTTTGAAAACTTCCATCTTCACGTCGTATTCGTATTTGTTGCGGCTGCCTTCGGGAATTTCAATGATCGCATTGACGACATTAGGAAAATCTTTGCCAATGGGAATATCTTTTAAGTTCATGGTTGTAAAATTAAATCATTGGGTCTTGAAGAGTCTTATTATGCGGGCGAATATCAGGAAAAAAGAAGTAAGATACAATTGAAGTTTTAATTGAAGTTTTAAAAAAATCAGGAGTCTTTTTTGAGAGTTTTGATCATGATGAGATGGATGGACACGCCTAAGGCAATCAGAATTAAAATCACGTCGACGTACACCGGCGTATTTGTAAAAAAAATCGTGTAACCGATACTGGCCCACAGCACGGCGATCGATCCGATTTTTACTGGCAACGGCGTCCCGCGTTTTTCCCGGTAGTTTTTAAGATAACTTCCGAAATAACGATTGGAATGAAGCCATTCGTATAATTGCGGCGAGCTTTTGGCGTAACATCCGGCAGCCAGCAACAAAAAAATTGTGGTCGGCATCAACGGCAATATCGCGCCGATCACGCCCAGCACAACAAATCCGTGCCCGGCAAACATGTAGATGGCGCGATTGAACTTCGTTAAAGTTCCGGATTCTTTTTCTTGATCATGCTCTACCATTTTTTGGGCTTTCGCGATAAATGATAACATGCTAAAACAACTACGTCGCTTCCTTCAATGTGATAAAAAATCCCGTAGGGAAATTTTCTTGTGAGCGAACGACGTATTTGTCTATGGACAACTGGATGCATCAATGGATTGCGTTGAATAGAATACAATCTGGTTTCAAGCGCTCTTAAAAATTCTTCTCCTAATCCTACGCTCTGCCTCTCATACCATTCATAAGCATCTACTATCTCTTCTCGAGTATCAAGGCTCAGCAGTAATCTGTATTTCATCAACGATTCCGTATTTGATTTTTGATCTCATCCCAAGATAGTACCGCTTGCGGATTTCGTTGATACGACTCAAAACGTTGATCTAAAATTCTTTTCTGTTCTTCGGTCAAATCCAACGCTTCCGGATTTTCTGCTACGCTATCCCAAATGTCTTCGGCAAGCTGAATGCGTTCAGGCACGCTTAATTCTAAAATATCCGACAACGTGATTGGTTTCATGGATATCCTTTCTTTTGAAAAGAAAATAAAAAGGCAATGAGCCTAATTCAATATCTTTTTATCTAATTTTTTCGCCGCTTGATTGGCTGCTACTAAAATCGGGTCCCACACCGGAGCCAACGGCGGCGTGTACATCAGATCCATTTCGGCAATCTGCCGGATCGTCATTTTATTTTGAATGGCAACGGATAAAACATCTGCCCGCAATGCCGCGCCTTTTTCCCCGACGAGATTGGCTCCGATCAAACGCTTCGACAACCCGTCGATGATCAGTTTCACAAAAACAGGCTTGCTCCCGGGATAAGCGCGCGAGTGCGAATAGGCGCGAATCGATTCGATAACGACTTTGAAACCCGATGCTTCCGCCTCCACGGAACTCAATCCCACGCTCGCCACCTCCAGATCGAAAACTTTGACCGCGGTCGTTCGCACAACGCCTCTGAACTCAGCATGGCCGCCCGCGATGTTTTCGCCGGCAATCCATCCCATTTTATTGGCAATATTGCCGAGCGGAAGATAAATCGGTTTATTGGAAACAATATTTTTAATTTCCGTACACGCTCCGGCGGCATAAATATGCTCAATATTAGTCCGCAAAAACTGATCCGTCAAAATTCCGCCGAATCGTCCGCAACGGATTTTGATGTTTTTGGCCAACTCGGTATTGGGCTCAAATCCCAATGCCAATACAATAAGATCAGCCTCAATTGATTGATGCTGGGTTTTTACAGACTTCGCTGCGCCGCCTTCGATGGCGATGGTTTGAATTTCGCTCGATCCGATAAATTGAACGCCATGCCGTTTTATTTCGTCCAGCACAATAGCCTGCGTTTCAGATTCCAACGTATTCATCGGATGACCGGCTTTATGAATCACCGTCACATCCAAATGCCGCTCCGAAAAAGCTTCGGCCATTTCCATCCCGATGTATCCCCCGCCGATGATCGTAACTTTACGAGGATTTTTTTGTGCGATGTAATTTTTAACAGCGATACTGTCGCTCAAATGTTTGATAGTAAAAACATTGGACGCTTTTAACCATTCTTTATTCGGGACTCTGGCGCTGGCGCCGGCCGCGATCAATAATTGATCGTACTCACACTCCTCAAATTTATCATCATGCAAATTATGTACAACGATTCTGCGCCGATGCGGCTTAATCTCGACGACGCGATGTTTTGTTTTAACCACGCAGCCTTTTTCTTTTTCGAATTTTTCCGGACTGAACGTAATGATGTCTTCGTGGTTTTTAATAACGTCGCCGACATAGTACGGCATCGAACAGGTTCCGTACGAAATAAACTCGCCCTGTTCGAACAGTGTAATGTCGAGATTCGGATTCAAGCGCTTGGCTTTGGCTGCCGCCGCAGGTCCTGCCGCAACGCCGCCTATAATCAATATGCGATGGGAGGCGCGTTTCAAAATGGTTACGTTTTTTGAGGTTTTTTCTTGGCTGCCGGGAAAAGAATATTATTTAAGATAAGCCTGTAGCCCGGAGAGTTTTTATGTAACGATAAATCCGTGGGAGGATCGCCGACCTGGTGCGCATAATCTTCCGGATCATGGCCGCCGTAAAAAGTAAACGTTCCTTTACCCACATTAGCGTGAATATATTTCGCCGCGCCGATCGACGCATCTTCCCCCATCACGATTACGTTGTCTTTCAAAAGCGGTTTACGATAACCGGTAGTTTGCCCCATGAAACCCTTCACCACCGACACATGATTCTGCGTCAGCATGGTCGGAACAGGATCGTATTTGGCGGAAAAATCGAACAGCGTAAAATAATCTTCTTCCGCGCTTTTCAAAATGACGCCTTGGCTCGACGGATGATCGATATCGGAAAATTCATAATTATACGGATTCATATCGGCTTTGAAATTCGTGAACGCAAAACACTGCGAATAATCGAGTTTAGTATTCGCCATCGGATCAGCCGGATCGCCGTCGTACATCACATCGCATACGTCCGTGTTTTGCGCCGCCAAGGCCATGTCGAAACTGTCCGTCGCGCCGCACATGGCAAACAAAAAACCGCCTTTGAGCACATAATCGCGCATCATTTTGACGACGGCTAATTTTTCTTTGGAAACCTTGGCGTAACCCATCTGGCGTGCAAACGCTTCGTAATCTTTTTGCTGCTGAATATACCAAGACGTGCGGCCGTAATTGGCGTAAAATTTCCCGTACTGCCCTGTAAAATCTTCATGATGCAAATGCAGCCAATCGTATTCGGATAATTTTCCCTGCAGCACGTCGAGGTCAAAAATTTTATCGTACCGGATTTCAGCATATTCCAGTGCCATCGTCACAGCATCATCCCACGGCTTCTTATCCGGCGGCGTGTACACCGCTACGCGCGGCGCTTTCTCGAGCAGAATGCTCTCCATATTATTGTCTTCGATCGTCTGGTAAACCGCGACGACGTCCGCCGAACTTAACATGTCGCATGTCACGCCTCTGACTAAGCACTCATTGCGGATGGACTCGGACGCGTTCATCATAAACGCTCCGCCGCGATAATTCAACAGCCACTCGACGTTGATCTCCGATTCCAGCGCATGAAACGCAATGCCGTACGCTTTCAAATGATCCGTTTGTTTCAGATCCATCGGAATGAGAAGTTTCTGACTAAAACCAGTTTGCACCACGATGCCGAAAAAAATTCCACACACGGCATAGCGAACGGTTTTTTTGAACGGCCATTCTGCCACGGTTCAGCCTTTCTTATCAAAGATGGACAACACTTCTTCGGGCGTTTTGACGGCAAGGATCATTTCACGATTACGCTCATTG
>JABWBZ010000328.1 GCA_013359335.1 bacterium | reverse complement strand
GTCATTAAAATGGATTGGGCACTAACTTGAAAAACTAGTAAAAATATGCCCGAAACAATCAGTAACCGTTGAATAAAATGTAATGCCGCAAATTTTCTAAACCAGTTTTTAAGATATTCCAATTCAAATGACCTGAAAGTTTGCAACATGAGAATAATCAATAAAGGAAGCGCCGGTACTAAGTATCGCGCTTTTCGGCTTTTGATCAGGACGGGCAGCAGGATGATGTGAAAGAGAATGACCACCCTTGAATAGCGCGAAAGCCTGTCATTTGATTTAAATGACAATATGATAAACACAATTTCCAAAATTACAATAGGGAGCCGTGTACCGCTTGCATATTCTTGATATCTTGAAAATTCATCAAAGAATGTTTGTGTTAAAAACGATGCGTTTTGAACCGCGCCTCGGCGAATTTGCAGCCAGAAATGAGAGAAATCATTGCCAGCGTCTTCGATAATTAAATATATTATAAACGGTAACAAGCCGATAACAAAAAAAAGGAGGACGATGCTCGTCTTTTTTAGAGTAAATGTTTTTAGTTGATACTCTAAAAATAACATCGAAATCAATGCAGCGCACCAAATGGCAAATGCCGGATGGGTCCACATCCCAATTCCCATCAAGAATCCCGTTAATGCAAACCAAATTTTCTTTTCAGTGTCAAATCCTTTCAGTAATGCACTGAAACAAGCGAATCCAATGAAGGTAACATAAATTTCAGGTCGAATGGTCCTTGAAAAAATAAAAAAGTAGTGATGGGTCGATAGAATAATGACTCCAAAAAATATCAAATAGTTATCAACTTGGTAACGTTTCAATAAGTAATAAAAACACAAGAGCACGCACGCCCCCAATATCACTGACACCATCCGGCCAACCCATAAATGTAATCCAAAAACCTTATAAAAAAGCCCTAAGACGATCGATTGCAATATTCGCGGTTCAACAAAATGTTCCTGATAAAATTCCGGACCTTGCAAAACCGGATTATTCAGCTTTCCATGAAAATATAATTGATAAGCGGTGATCGTTTCCCATGGCTCGTCGACATGAACTGGAGGGTATTGATGAATATTCCATGAAAAATATATACTGAGAAGCCCCAGGATAACAATTAATGTTTTCCGTTCCATTCTTCCTCAACAATGTATAATGGGCGTTGTTTGGTTTCATCGTAAATCCTGGCAATGTATTCGCCGATTATTCCGATCGTTGAAAGCTGTATTCCGCCAAAAAAAACCACAACGAGCAAAAGCGACGTCCATCCCGAAAGAGTGGTTTGAGTAAAGAAAAGCTTTGATATCAATGCGTAGCAAATTAAAAGCAATCCCACGGTTGTGGATACAATTCCCATAGTCAGTGCCATTTTCAACGGCTTGTGCGAAAAAGATGTAATACCGTCTATCGCAAATTTGAGCATTTTTCTAAAAGGATATTTTGTTTCGCCGTTTAACCGTTCTTCCCTTACATACTCAACGGCCGTTTGCTTGAATCCAATCCATGACACGATTCCTCGTATGAAGCGGCTCCGTTCGCGGAAACTCCGCAAGTGATCAACAACTTTTTTGTCCATTAGCCTAAAATCACCAGTATCAACTGGAATATTAACGTCCGTCATCTTCCGCATAAAGCGATAAAAAAGCGAAGCTGTCCAAAGTTTAAACCGTGTTTCTCCTTTTCTCTTAGTCCGCTGAGCATAAACCACCTTGTAACCCTCTTCCCATTTTTTAATCATTTCCGGAATTAATTCAGGTGGATCCTGAAGGTCTGCGTCAATTACTACAACGGCGTCACCGGATGCAATGTCCAAACCGGCCGTCAATGCGATTTGGTGCCCAAAATTTCTGGAAAGGCTAACAACCCGAACCGACGGATCATTGCTACTGATGTTTTTTAAAATTGTGAGTGTTTGATCGGTACTTCCGTCATTTACAAATATAATTTCATGCTCATATTTCGATAATGATTCCAATGCTTTTTTTATTCGGGCATGGCATTGTTCGATAAGCATTTCTTCGCAATAAACCGGGATGACAATACTAAGTCGCATAAGAACTCATACTTAAATGAAAATTAAAGTCCTGAGTATTTAGATAAAGCTTAACGGCATTTCAATCGACACAAAGGATAGTTTTTGTAGAGATATTCTATTGAACTGTCGATTTATATGAGGAAAAATAGGGTGTGGAGAAGTAGATATACAGGAGATACTGGCTATCTCGAAAGAGTAAAACACTCACACAAATTAATTAGTAATAGTAATCGTCCACGTCGTTTCTAAAAATTCGTCCGGAAAAGTTTCGGGAAGGGGATCGAGAGGAAAAGAATTGATAACTGAGGCGTAAGCCGGAGCAACAAACGATTTATCGCAATCGTACTCGAGAACTTTGGAATCCAGCAGTTTGCCGTGCCGGTCCATTTTCACATAAATGAGAATTTTGCCCAGGTTGGCATATTGATAAAAATTGATGCGCGATGTTATTTCATACCATTTCCCGGTCATTTTATCTTTCCATTTGAGCATATAGGGGGCGAAATTCCACCGATAAGTGCTCAATTCATACAACTGTCCAACGCCGGTATTTTTTTCAATATTGGAAGATTTGTTGCCGGTGATATAATCCATAACGGATGGTTTGTCGCCGGTCTTGAGAAATGGCCTTACGTTTTTTGTAATGTCAAATTCATCTTCTTTTGTTTTTGATTCATCCATATTGTTAATCTTACTCTGCTCTTCAATTCCTCCGGAAGGTGCCACGGCGATCGTTTGAGAATTTTTCATTTCATCCGGTATTTCTTTCAAACCTTTGGATTCAACGTCAGAAAGTATCTTGGCGTCGTCGGGCATCTGCCGGTTTGCCAAGGGATTAGCCAATAATTCTTTCGCTTTTTTAATCGCTTCATCTTCCTCGAGATTCAGAGTAATAATTTTTTGTGTATCGGAAAAAGTAGTATGCACGACCGACTCCGGAGTAAAAAAAATTAAAAACAGTATTATCACCGCATTCAGTAAAAACGATACGAGAATGGCGAGCGACAATTTCTGCTGTTCATCATTCAATTGTGGCAACGGTACAATCATCAGGAAACCGCCAAGCCTTATGCGAACATATTTGCCCACGCAATTCCTTTCATTTACCGTCTAAAGATATGAATTTTAAAAAATGTTTCAATGGGTTAAATTACAACAAATCTGTGTTTTTTATAAATTCTTTGACGGAGACGAGTTATCAAAGTTAAAACTGTTTCTTTAAAAATAATCATTTGAATTTTTAGAT
>JABWBZ010000047.1 GCA_013359335.1 bacterium | reverse complement strand
ATTACTTTTGAGGAGAAATCATGTCAAATTTGCGTGAAGGTAGAGTACTGCGTTCACTTATCGTGTGGACATTAGCGGGATTCTTATTGCTGACCCCATTGGCTAGTCAATTTGCAATGGCGCAGGATAACAAAGGTGACGTCTCGGCAGCTTGTTCTTTGGCCGAACAGCGCGCTGAAATGGATATCAATGGTGGTACTTGGTTTATTATCGGCTGTCTCGGTGGCATCATAGGTTGGCTCATTGCCGAAGCAGTGGACAGTAACCCTCCGGCGACCGAACTCGTGGGAAAATCAGAAGAATTTGTGGCTAAATATTCAGATTGTTACAAAGCCAAAGCGAAAAGCATTAAAACCAGCAAAGCCATTACTGGTTGTTTGGTCGGTACAGGCATTTCAGTGATACTGTATGCGATCGCTTTTTCTACGGCTGAGAACACCAACGACTAGAGCTTCCGATGCCGTCGGTACGATCGTTTTTTTTAACTTTTTTGACATTAATAACATGCGCTTATTCTCCTGTAATTTCTCAACAGGGGATAAGCGCATTTTCCTGTGAATTTTCAAGGGTTACCGGCGTCCAGAGTTATGTTGACAGCGTTGGTGGGAGGTTCTATTATGATGGCCAACGCGCGATATTTCGGATACATGATCCGGTTGATCAATGGCTGTTAATCGAAAAAAATATCGTTACGATTTATTACCCTAAATCCAACCGGTGTTTTATTCTGGAAAGTAAAAACGCCGTTGTATTGCCCCTTGTAACGGCGCTCATAGCGGCCACTCTTCCCGATTATGGGCTGGTGGCACTGAGCTTTGAAATCAAGGATCAGGAAATGAATGGCGATACGCTGATTACATTTTGGTCGTCGTCGAAGTTTTTTAGCAATCTTGGACAATTCAAGATTGCTCACGTTGGTGAACGCTTGGTATACAGCCAGTACGAAGATGATAATTTACATGTAAAAACCAAAACGACATTTGATCGGTATGAAAAAACAGCCGGAATTTATTTTCCTACATATATGGCGACGGAATTGTGGTTAGCAGAGAAATTTTCTTTCGAAAAGCTGAGTATCCGGTCAATGTCGGTCAATCAGCAGTTGCCGTCCGAAGTCCTTTTTTTTCAGGTTCCACCAAACGCCATCATCGAGAAAAAGGATTGGTAATGCGATTCACATATTTAGCTTTATTTATAGTTTTGAGTAGTTTTGGTTTGTCTGCTCAGGAACGCATGCCGGTTGATGATATTAAAGATTTGATCGGACTCATTGGTAAAAATGAATCCTATTCTTTAAAAAATGAAGGTAAGGCTTCGCCGGTTGGTTTAGGAATAGCGTCTGAATTAAAAACTGCTTTCACGGGATTGATCTGGATTTACCAGCAAACATTGTCATCGCAAGACATGGCTGTGTGCAATTTTTCTCCGAGTTGTTCGAGATTCGGATCTGAAGCGCTGCGTACAGCTGGGGCTCTGAAAGGCATGTGTCTTACCAGTGACCGCCTTCAGCGGTGTCACGGACTTCCGGGACAACACCGCCATTATGCAATGTCTTCCGACCGTCTACATTTCATTGATCCGGTCACATCGCAACAATAAGAAAAATGAGAATTATTCTTGCAATAGGATTTTTGACGGTTATTCAAGCTGTTACGGCGCAAAATCCTTATGAACCTGGCTATATACGCGCATTCGCCGATTATTTATGGACTCAAGGTGATTACTCGCGTGCGGCAGGCGAATATCAACGCTTGTATTTCATCGATAGTGCCCACTCGTCAAATTACGCTCAATTTCAAACTGCCCGTTGTTGGTGGAGATTGTCCCAACCGGCAAAGGCTCTCGTGTACCTCAATTCGATTCCTATCGATCCTGCAAATTCCTTTACCGATTCTGTACAGATTTTGGCGGCCTTATGTAAAATCAAAACGCATTCTAATACGAATGAATTGAGATTATCCCATGCCAATTGCCGGGACGAAATGATTGTACGTACTTTGTCGTCGCTAAATAGCGATGAATGGCGGCGTGCGGATTCATTGGTGCGCTTTTCAGATTGTCCGGAAGGAAACGATACACGGATACTTAGTTTGAAAAAAAGCATTGCGGCCTTTCAATTGCATCAAAACAAGTCAACGATTTTGGCCGGTGCATTGTCGGCTATTGTGCCGGGATCCGGTAAACTATATGCCGGTCGTGTGACGGACGGATTGTATTCTATGGCGCTTATTTCAGGATGTAGTTATCTGGCCTACGAAGGGTTTCACAAAAAAGGGAAAAAAAGTTTGCAAGGCTGGCTGTTCAGCTCTGCGGGATTATTTTTTCATGTCGGCAATATTTACGGCTCGGTGCAAGCCGTCCGCATCCATAATCGTAATATTTATGAAGCCTCTCATAAAGATATTGAGCGGTATATTGCTCTGTGGTTTAACTTTTAAACCGAGTTTTCTCACGGCGCAAACCGAAAATAAACCCGATTCGGTTCTCTTGCTGGCGGATTTTCTATACGATAGGCAGCAATATGACGATGCGGTGACTGAATTTCTACGTTTTTCTTTTTTGAATGCCCATCATCCGCTTAAATTTTATGCCGATTTCATGGCCGGGATATCGTATTCCAAAATGTCCGAGTGGGATCGAGCGGTCCAATGTTTTCGAACAGCAAAAGAAACCGCTCCGGAGTTTTTTATTCCGATGATCCAGTACCAAACCAATATCGGTTTAATCGGCGGAAGACAATGGAGTTCGGCCTCAGTCGAGTTTTTAAAACAAATTCAAAAACCGGCTTCACCGGAATATAAACGTTTTGCGCAGCTTTGCTTTTTGATCATTCAAACGCACGAGGAAAACTGGAAAAGCGCGGAGAAAATTGTACAACAGATGCTTGCGGATTCCTCAAATAGCGACTCATCGTTAGTTCAATCTTTGACCCAATTGGCGTTTCAGATCGAATTCGTTCAGAAGTCGGGTGATAAGTCACTTGGAAAGGCAAAGTTATTATCCACGGTAGTACCCGGTACTGGTCAGATTTATTCCGGTGAAATTCTTTCCGGGCTCAATGCATTTTTGCTTAATGCCGGAACGAGCTACTTACTCTATGACGCCGTTCGCGATAAAAGGGGACTGGACTTTGCATTGATCTTCAGCTTTTTGTGGTATCGCTATTATACGGGCAATCGCCAGCATGCCGCGGAAGCTGCTACGAATTTCAATATCGATCGGCATCGACACATAATTGCCCTGATAGATACTGAAATTATAAAAATGTCTGAAACGGTATCGCCTATTAATAAAATCTGGCGCAGGAATGAAGTTTTGAAGAAATTGAATAATGAAGGAAAAAGATTTGAGTAATGAAATCAGATCAAACCCTAAAATGATACAATCGTGATTATTAATGAAATAGTTTCCGATTGAACGAATAAAAACCCGCAGATTTTCAGACTGTGGGTTTTTTTTGTTTTGAGTCCAACCGGCGAAAATGACCGGCGATTTTGTCCCTTGACTAGGGGGTGGGCAGAGATGTATTTTAAAATCAAATATCTATCGCAATCCACATCTTTGTTTGTAACAATCACAGGTTGGAGGAAGTATGATCAATGTAAAACGGTGTTTTGTTCTCATTGCTCTTATGAATTTTTGCGCTCAAGCCCAGCAGCCGATTTTTAAGAAAGAGTACGAATATGTTTTTCAAAAAGAATTTTATCGTTTGACATTTATTCAGTTAGACAATAAAGAATTTCTTCTTAGGGCAGCAGGTTCTCCGGATTCAATCCGATTTCTCGATCTTGAAAATTTCAAGTTTGCTATCGATTCAGTATTTAAAAATCTGATAACTTCTGATTCTGTTCGCACAATTATGTCTAACTATTGGAGGGGAAAAATTGAAAGCGACCTGAACCAAATACCGATGAACAAAGTTATAGAATCATTAGAATCTAAAATTGACAGTTTACAACTTAACGACAAAACACCAATTGGTTTCATCGGTTTTAGGACAAGGACAGTGCCGCTTACAGTAAGTCCTGATACGACGCGGAAAAAATTATTCGATATCCTTCTTTTTCCCATACGCGTTTTTTCGCCTTCAAAATCAGATTTTCTGAAAGTAAAGTCCGAGTTAATAGTCAAAAGCGCCGAATTGGCATTCGAGGACGGGCTTATAAGAGATTTACAAGTCGAGGGTACGATTAAAATAAATGATACAATTTATGATAAGCATGCAAAATTTCAAACGCAGAAAGCATTGGCATTGCGCATTCCGAAAGATTGGTCTAATCTTTCATTGGGAAGGGATGAATTGGTCTACAAACGAAACGGATTCGAGTTTAAAGCAAAATTATCGGATATTTTATATGTCAATAGAGTTATCACAGGGCCAACTGGTAACTATGAACCCAGTGGGCAGACGCCTGTTATTTTAAATGACAGCGCGACCATTATAAAACTATATCGAAAATCGTTTGTGGACTTCATAGACTTCAGGCTCTATACAGATATTGTCGGCGTCAATAATAATAAACCGAACGGTTTATTACAATTTGAAGGAACGTACCACTTACCTTTATTTTATGCCTCGTGGAAGCGGGTATATACCAGCGACGTTTTTTTTCTTAAAAATATGAATTTTTTCGTACGATTTTCGAAAATTGAAAATAAGCTTCGCGATCTTAAGGTCGGATCCGGTGCGGTTTCGACGTTCGATTTACTCAATTATGCAAAAATTTCTACCGGAATAAAAGGAAACCTGATTACGATTCAATCGCCGACTCGAGATTGGGGATTGGACCTCACCGTTGCCGCTTATCAAACAATGTTGGACAGTTTGCTCGTAGGTGCGTCTTTTGTGAGCCAAGAGGTATTTTCATTTTCTATGCTTTGGGACTTATTTTTCAAATTTAGATATGATGACAGGATAAATTCTGAAGTGAGGCTAGGTTACCAACATTTTAATGGGCTGGGAAAGGACATCAGGCAATTTGACAGTAAATTACTGAAACGGACTGAATTAAGTTTAAACATTCATCCGAGTCGAGCAAGCAAGAATTCGATCTTTCTTAGATGGATAGGATTATTTCATAAAACCCGGAACGATTTCTTTTGGCAAATTGGGTACAAAACCTCATTTAATGAGATATTTGGAAATAAAAATTGATGACGTCTAAATTACAGTATCGCTTTTTTGAAGCTGATGAATTATGGTATCGTTTGTCCAAACACATCCATCATCAATATGAAGATTAATTCATTGCGATTCCGGAGAAGCAATTTTTCAATGGCGGCGCTTTTGATCATCATGGTGCCGTTTGTTTCCTATTTCGTTTGGAAAGCGTACGAAAATCAAAATTATAAACGTATCCGTTATCTGAGGAATCTGTCAACGCTGTCTTTAAAAATTCAGGATGCTATTGAAAATTATGGCTCAAATGTTAGAAATATTTATGAACAAAATTTCACTAACAATAAAGACTCCACGCACATCAGGTTTGAACAAATACGGTTGATCAATGAATTCATTGCTGTAGATATTGGCAGTAACACGAAAACGAAGCTTGATCTTAGAACCTTTCTTGAAATTGAAGAATCGAATCCATTCCTGAAAACGGAATTTTTGAGATTCAAAATCAAACTGAATTTGGGAAAATTTATCAACTATCTGATCAGCCAGCATGATTTTGACTACATTGCCGTTTTCGATTCAGCTAATCGCGCTATTTTTCAGTCAGGCAAGAACGGGTTGAAAATCATTGCCGGGGATGGGATTGCTGAGTTGCAAACGGGTCGTCCGATAAACCTGGATTCAATGGCGCAATCGACATCAACCTGCGAAGTTCAGATCGCTGAAAGAAGTTTTCGCATGTTTGTGCAGCCGCTTCCGGTGAATCTTCATACCTTTGAAAATCCTTTTGCCCCTTCCGTACAATGGAAAATTATCGGCTTAGTCGACAAAGAAAGATTTTTCAATGAAGCCATTTCGATATCCGTAAATGTCGCGCTCTTTTTTGTGGGACTGTCGCTGTTCGTTCTACTTTCATATCCCTTCCTGAAAGTATCGTTGATGAATCCAGATCAAAGATTTTCTAAAAAAGATTCGGTTCTGTTGATCATATTCGGCCCGATCACCTTATTTGTTGTCATTGTTTTTTTTGTTCATCTCGTATCGGCAATGACTACGAGAGCCGATGTTGAACGAAGAGTGCGCCGTATGGCCGATTCGGTCAATGGCTCACTTGCAGAGGAGATCAAACAGAGATTGGCTTTTCTTAATTTAAATAAATCAAATTACACTAAAGGAAATTTGGATCGAAACCACGACGAATTGAAAAAATTGTCGCGCAATCCGGATTTTAAGTTTGTGTACTGGGTTGATGGAGATGGTTTTCAAAAAATAAAATGGACAACCGGAAAAGTCAATACACCCATGGTGTCTCTTGCTGATCGAAATTATATATCCAAAATGATTGACAGTGATGAGGCAAAAAAATCGGCTTATCAAATTGCGGAGAGTGGTGAACCGATATGGATAGAGCCGGTATTATCAAAAAATCAGGGTAAGATCAATACGCATTTAACTATTAGAACTAATGATGAAACTAAACCTGTAGCGGCGGTAGTGTTTGATTTTCAAATTTTCAAAAAGCCTTTGCCTGCCGATTGGGGGATGGCGATCATCGACTCAAAAGGCCAAGTGCTTTACCACACCATTGCCGGCAGAGCATTGTCGGAAAATTTTATTGAAGAATGTGGAGAGAGAGAAGAAATAAAAGCCACGCTGCTTTCCGATGCTGCACGAAACATCAAAACAGTCTATCATGGCAAGCCGCATGAAATATTTTTGAGAAAAGTGAAAGTCGGCATCGCCGGCCTGCCGTGGTACATTGTAGTTTACAAAGACATGTCGACGGACTGGTCTCTAGGTCTTGACGCACTTTCGATGACGATCATTTTATTTTTGTTGTGGTTGGTTTCTTATGCTTTGATCTTCGGAAGTATTGTTTGGATCAGGCAACGTATCATGAGGCATGATTTTCGCCTGTCATGGCTTTTTCCGGACAAAGAAGGCGATCCGTACGCTTATAAAAAAATGATCACGCCATTTTTGGGAATCATCACGGCTGGATTTTGCTTTTTATGGTTTGACAATACTTCATCTACAGGAGTTGCTTTCGCTTTTCTAATTCCGGCTTATTCATTGCTTCTGGTTTATCGTATAGTCAGGAAGCAGCGTAGCAAAAAAACAAATGAAACTGAACCAGATTTTAATGTGATACGAAAAAGTGTATCTTTAGCTGCTTTGCTGACACTGATTATCATTATGGGTGCCGTTGCATTTCATGCCAAAGAAGTAATGGCGGCTATTCCGCTCACGATTCTTATCGGTGTTGGATTAATCATGGAATATCACCGACGGTCAACGCCAGTTGCTCACACACCAAAAAATACGCTCATGACTTACAAAAAAGTAGCCTGTCTTTGGGTCGTCGGGTCTGTAGCATTTCCATATATATTGTTCAATCAGTATGCCAGAGTTATTCACCAAGAACTCAGCGTCGCGCAAAAACTGCACTCGTTTGCAAAAAATTCATCTTTAACTCATGATGATCAGGTTCATTTTAAAAGACTGTTTGAAATCGATGCTCAGACTGGAACCGACAGGGATTTTAAAAATACCGTTTATGCGTTGTATGCCTTGGAAAGGCACCTTCCGATTTATAAAGCAGAAAGCGTTGGTACTCATGTTTTGTTTGAACCAAGTTTGTCGGCCAAGTTCAATATGAAAAGGACCAATGGGATTAGTGCAGATTCTCTGTGCATGTCTTACAATGGAATAAGATATTTTGCGCCGGTTGGTAGCCGGTGGGGCTGGAGAGCAGTAGCCGTTACCATTTTAGGTTTTCTGATCGTAATCGGTTTAGGTTATTCCATTATTAGCTTTATTGTTTACAAAAATAGCATGGGATTGTTGTACCAAGTCTTTGTTGGCGAGATGAGATCGGCCGGTCCACCGAAGGTCAGGCCAGATATCCTGCATCACGGACGCAACGTCGTCTATATCGGACCGCCAAGGAGTGGAAAATCGAAAACCTTCGAGATTATCAGAATCAAAGAAAAAACCAAAGTAATTGATTGGGCGTCTCAAGAGCGCCGGGGCGCCGCGTATGATCCACCGTCCATACTCGGTGAAGTCAGTCCTGCTGTAAGCCACATCATTATAGATCATTTCGATCACATGGCCGACGATACTTTTGCCAATGCCAGAAAAATTAACTTTATCGAGTGGGTTCTTTTTGAAAAAAGACTTCATATTGTCGGCATTACTACTCGTTCACCGAGAAGTTTTACAGTAGCAGTTCCATCCGAATGGATTCGGGTTCTCGGCCATTTCCAAATCAATAGTGTGTATTCTGCCGCGCAACTTAAGAATTTGTTGATCTCACCAGGAGACTGGTATCTCAGTTCAGAACTTGAAAGCGGATTTACATTGCAGCCAGAATATAAGGATATTTGTGAATACGAAAAACATTTCCGAAGAAGTCAAACGGACAACGTAGGAAAACATCTGGTCGGAACTGTAGTCAAACAAAATATCCACTACTACTATGAGTGGATATGGTCGACGCTTTCTCAACAGGAACATTTCATGTTGATGAATATTGCCTTCGATAAAAGTATCAATCCAAACAACATCGAGACTATGATTACTTTGTATAGGAAAGGGATTTTGGAATTCCACTATTTCCCAAGGATGTTCAGCGACAGTTTCGCACAGTTTGTTGCAACGCGTGTTACGCAGGCAGACATGGATGCGTGGAACAAAGAAGAAAGGGGAAGTACATGGAGCAGGTTCCGGATACCATTCTTTGTTTTGGGGCTCGGAAGCCTCGTATTGATCGTGATCACGCAACCGGCCATTCGCGAACTATCCATCGCACAGATATCGGCTGCCGCCGGCGGCATTCCGGCGATATTCAAATTGATCGAAATGCTCTTCAAATCCCGCAGCGCACCGGCAACTGAAACAACCGACGGAAAGTAAGATGCACAATAAAACTTAAAAGTAAATCAAGGAGCAATGTATGATCCGCATTTTATCCATTGACGGCGGCGGTATCCGCGGGATTATTCCCGGACAAATATTAGTTCATCTTGAAAAAATCTTTCAGGATAAATCCGGCAATCCCGACGCCAGGATCGCCGACTATTTCGACATGATTGCAGGGACCAGCACCGGCGGCATATTGACGTGTTTTTACCTGATGCCGGATCCGGCAAAGCCGGGCAGGCCGAAGTACAAGGCAACGGAAGCCGTCGATATTTACGTAAAGCGTGGCCAGGACATTTTCGAAAAATCTTTTTTCCGAAATATCATAACGCTGTGGGGCATTCGGGACAAAGAATATTCGGTCAAAGGATTGGAAAAAGCATTGGCCGATTTTTTTTACGACACGCAATTGAAGAATCTGATTAAACCGTCCTTAGTGACGGCGTACGACATCGAAGCGCGTTGCGCGGTATTTTTCACGCAGCATGATGCGCAGTCCGATCCGTACAATTAAGTTGGCCGATGTTTTGATAGCGAAGTGATTTTTAAGGAGCGTCGATTTTGACCGGCGTTTCTGTCCCTTGACGGAGCGTGTGCGAATGCTGTAAATTGAAATGTCTTTTATCGGGTCCAATCGGATTTCTTCCATACTATCGTTACTAAAATTAACGCGAGGTCGCCAATGCACCACGGGGATGTTTCACCATCCATTGCTTACGGGCTTCTTGAATTAAAAAAAAGAATTGATGCGGCCAAAATTCCTCCTTCGAAACTTGACGAAACGATCAACGTCGCGATATGGAATATCCGCGAATTCGGTAAAAAACGCCGGACGGATGCGGCCATCCATTACATTGCGGAAATTCTCGGCCAGTTTGATCTCATCGGGTTGGTGGAACTGCGGGATAATCTGACCGATCTTGGATCCGTGATCGATATTCTGGGGCCAAGCTGGGATGTCGTGTATTCGGACTGGATGGATGACAGCGGCGGCAATAAGGAGCGTACGGCGTTCCTCTTCGACCGGCGCGCGGTGACGTTCAATGGACTGGCCGCCGAGATCGACGCTCCGAGAGAAAAAAAAGGAATGGAATACCTGGCGTCGCAATCGTTTTGGCGCGCGCCTTATATGTGTTCCTTCCGCGCCGGCAATTTCGATTTTATCGTCATCGCCACGCATACGCGCTGGGGCGACAGCATCGAAGGGCGCGAGGCGGAACTGCGTATGCTGGCCGATTGGATCGATTCGCGTTTCAAAAATAAATACGTGGAGGATCATGACCTGATCGTGATGGGCGATTTTAATATTCCCCAGATCGGCGATAAATTATTCAAAGCGCTCACCGGGCGCGGACTCCAGGTTCCCGATGCATTGATCGAACTTAAAGAAGGCGATCAGATAATCAAAGGATCGAATCTCGGACAAAATGCGCGGTACGATCAGATTCTGCATTTGCCGACCTTGGAGAAAAGATTCAGCAAAACGGGCGGCGTGCTTAATTTTTACGGCAGCAATGCTGTGGTCAAAAAATTATTTTCCGATAAAAATTACAGCCTGACGGAATTCAGTTTCCAATTATCCGATCATTTTCCCGTCTGGGTACAGATCGATACCGATATTGATGGCGAGCGTTTCAATCAGATCATTCAGAATAGTAAGAAGGGGTAGAGGTTGAATGGCGATTCTTGGTGTCTCTCATAAAGGCGCTGCGATTAGCCGTCTGGCAACGGAATTATTACGAACATATCATTCGGAATGAATCATCGTATGATCGGATTGCAGAATACATTCGTACCCGTTTTCACAGGTCTGTCAATGAGGGGAGTGGCCTTAAAATATTTTGCGCCATTTACGACCGTGATTTTCTAGGTGCCTGCCCGTTTGAAAATTCATTTGCATCTATCGACCGACTTCTTTAGATTGCCCACGTTTTTACAAACCAGATTTTACATTTTACTTTAAAGACCTCCATTCAATGAAGCCCTTGTTATCGTCGTATGTGACGCTGACGAAACCCACCATTATGCTGCTCGTGATTTTCACGGGAGCGACTGCACTGTTAGTCGAAGGCAGTCTTATTCATGAACCGGTGAAATTTTTTCTCGTTCTGCTCGGATTATATCTCACTGGCGGTTGTGCAAATGCGTTGAATCAGTATTTCGAGCGCGACATCGATGCTCGCATGGACCGCACGAAAAAACGCCGTCCTTTGCCGATGGGCGATTTGAGCGCACGGCATGCATTGATTTTCTCCGTTTCGATCGGCGTAACTGGCGTCGTGATTTTTGCGGCGGTTTTCAATTGGCTCACGGCGATGTTATCGCTGGGTACGATTTTATTTTATAGCCTGTTCTACACTCTTTATCTGAAACCGAATACATCACAAAATATTGTTATCGGCGGAGCCGCGGGCGCAATGGCGCCGGTCGGTGCGTGGGCAGCCGCTACGGGTACGATGGCCGTGGCGCCGTGGATCATGTTTCTGATCGTATTCTTCTGGACGCCGCCGCATTTTTGGGCGCTCGCATTATTTTGTAAAGACGATTATATCAAAGCGAAATTGCCGATGATGCCCGTCGTCAAAGGCGATGATAGCACGCTCAACCAGATGTTTTTATATTCCATCGTATTGGTCGCCGTGAGCCTTGGCTTGATTGCGTTCGGCGGTGGAGCGTTGTATGCTGTCGTTGCGACGGCGCTCGGCGCGATGTTTTTAAAAAAATGCTGGGACGCGAAAAAAAATAAAACGGAAAAACAGATCCGCGGATTATTCGGTTTTTCCATCGTGTATTTGTTTGCGTTATTTTTTACGATGATCATCGACCGGTTTGTGTCGAACGTTCTTTGATATTGGACGCCATAACGAAGCGCTGATCTTGGTGCGGCATCTGTACAACAGATTCCGAACCAAGTTTGGAAATGACATAGGAAATCGATCCAATTGTCATGCAAATGTAAAATTTTTCTTGCATGTTTTCGGATGCTCATTTATATTGGGCACCAATTTACGCTCCCTCAGCACGTTTAGAACATTTTATCTGTTTCTTATTTTGTGTTAGAAGAGCGGGTTCGAACCAAGCACATCTTCCCGCCAAGTTCTTTTTAACATCTTCAGGGTATTATTTTGTTTTAACGCTTTTTCACAGATTCGGATTATTAATTAAGATTGTGAAAGATATAACGAAGGAGAAACTGCGTGGCGCAAATTTTTTCGAAAAGGGCTAACAAGGTCCCGCTGATTCTGCTTGCTGCCGTGACGTTCGGATTGATAGGAGCCGTCGGCTTTTTGTGGTATTACGGTTCGCCGAAATTTACCGACGTCGGCTACCGTCCCAAGCAGCCAGTTCCATACAGTCACAAATTACACGCGGGCGATCTCGGAATGGATTGCCGCTATTGCCACACCGGCGTTGAAAAATCCGCCGTGGCGATGGTACCGCCGACCAATACGTGTATGAATTGCCATAAGATGGTGTTGACGCAGAGCGAAAAACTTTTACCGGTGCGCGAAAGTTTTGCCAGCGGAATGCCGATTGAATGGGTGAAAGTTCACAAAATTCCCGACTACGCATATTTCAATCATAGCGCACACATCAATGCCGGGGTCGGATGCGAATCCTGTCACGGCAACGTCGCGCAGATGGAAGTCGTCGAACAAAAACAGCCGCTCAGCATGGGCTGGTGCCTCGACTGCCATCGCAATCCCGATATGCATCTCCGCAAGCCCTCGGAAATCACCAAAATGGGCTGGACCCCTCCCAAAGACCAATTAGCCTTCGCGGCACAAGTTAAAAAAGAAAAACATATCGCTCCACCAGAAGATTGTTCAGGATGTCACCGATGAAAGAAAAAAACGCGAATAAAACATACTGGCGCAGTTTGGATGAACTCGCCGACACGGCTGAATTCAAAGAACTGGTTCAGCGCGAATTTCCCGAAGGCGCTTCGGAAATGGCCAATCCGCTGTCGCGGAGGAATTTCCTAAGCCTGATGGGCGCGTCGCTGGCGTTTGCCGGATTGGCAAGTTGCCGCCGTCCCGTCGAAAAAATCATTCCTTACGTCGTCAAACCGGAAGAAATCATTCCGGGTCTTTCCGAACATTACGCCACCGTGATGCCGTTCGGTACACGCGCGTATGGCGTCGTTGTCGAAAGCCATGAAGGCCGCCCGACGAAAATCGAAGGCAATCCGAAACACCCGTCGTCGATGGGCGGAACGAATTCATTTATCCAGGCTTCAATTCTCGGATTGTACGATCCGGATCGTTCGAAATTTCCGATGAATGCCGGCGCACAAAAAACGTGGGCCGATTTCGTCACCGCATGGCGCGAATTGTACGCGCAATTCGGCCAGTCGAAAGGCGCGGGGTTGGCCGTGTTGTCCGAATCGTTTGCATCGCCGACGATGGCGCGACTGAAAACGGAATTTTTGAAACAATTTCCGCAAGCCAAATGGGTGACGTACGACGCGATCAGCGATGAAAATATTTATGAAGGCGTTCGTATTGCAACCGGAAAAACTCTCCAACCGACGTACGATTATTCGCAGGCACAAGTGATCCTTGCGCTCGATGCGGACATTTTATACAGTGAAAACGATAACGTCACGGCTGCCCGTGGATTTGCCGATGGCCGCCGGATGAAGTCGGAATCGGATTCGATGAACCGTTTATACGTCGTCGAAAGCGCGATGACGGTAACGGGCGGCATGGCCGATCATCGTCTGCGTCTGCAGAGCCGCCAGATCGGCGCCTTCACAGCCGCATTGGCCAATGCGTTACAAGCTCAAGGTTTGAATATCGATATCAGCGGTCTTTCGGCGTCAGGTTCGTTTGATGAAAAATGGATCAACGCCGTTGCGAAAGACCTGATCAAAAACGGCGGCAAAAGCATCGTCGTAGCCGGCGCAGGCCAACCTGCGAGCGTGCATGCGGTCGTGACGGCGATCAACGACGCTTTGGGCAATACCGGCAAGACGGTGACGTACCGTGAGATGCAGGATGCGACCATCTCCAATCGTACCGAACTGGCCGATCTTGTCAAATCCATGAATGAAGCCAATGTACTGACGCTCATTATGTTAGGCGGCAATCCTGTTTACAATGCGCCGGTCGATCTTGATTTTGCAACAGCGCTTTCTAAAGTTCGTACAACTATTCATTTCAGCAGCCACGTCGACGAAACTTCGAAGCTCACGACATGGCATATTCCGCAAACGCATTTTCTCGAAATGTGGGGCGACGCGCGGGCAGTCGACGGTACATTGAGTGTCGTGCAGCCCTTGATCGAGCCGCTTTTCGGAGCAACCAGCCCGATCGAGATGTTGAATTTGCTGGCTACAGGCCGTGATGTTCGCGGGTATGAACTCGTACGTGAAACGTGGCAAGGCATTTTAAAAGGCTTAGATTTTGAAAAGAAATGGCGGCTCACACTGCACGACGGTTTAGTCGAAGGCAGCGCCCTGGCCGCAAGTGCGATTAAAATCGATGCCAAAGCCATCGGACAATACGTTGCGGCGAATCCATTTGCCGCCGACACGGCGACGTCCAACGATCTTGAAATCGTTTTCGTTCCGTCCCATGCATCGTTCGACGGACGTTTTGCCAATAACGGATGGCTGCAGGAATTGCCTAACTCGGTGACGAAAGTCAGTTGGGATAATGTGGCGATCATAAGCCACAAGACCGCCAAAGAAATGGGATTGCACAACAATCTCAAGGACGGCAAATATAAACAATCGATGATTCGTCTCGAATATCAAGGCCGCGACATGATCATGCCGGTTTGGATTCAACCGGGACAGGCTGATTACTCAATTTCAGTTGCGTTAGGTTATGGCCGTACAGAAGCAGGTCGGATCGGCAACGGCATTGGATTTAATATGTATGGTTTCCGTTCGTCATCCGCGCCGTATTTTGATAAAGGTTTGAAAATCACCAAAACGGATAAAACGTATCTCGTTGCGTGTACGCAAGATCATCACGGATTGGATGAAGAAACTTTAGCGAAACAAGGCGTCGAAGAACGTCTGCCATTGATCTACCGCGAAGCGACATTGGAAGAATATAAACAGAAACCGGATTTTGCTTCCTATAAAGAAGTTCAACCCGGCTTAGTTCCTCTGATGGGCAAAGATGGTAAACCGTTGTCGATTTACGATTCGCCTGTCGATTACAGCAAAGGGTATCAATGGGGCATGGTGATCGATCTGAATGCCTGTATCGGTTGCAATGCCTGTACGATCGCCTGCCAAAGTGAAAATAATATTCCGATCGTCGGCAAAGAACAGGTTGGCAATGGCCGCGAAATGCATTGGATCCGTCTCGATCGATATTACAAAGGCGATATGGATCAGCCGGAAATGGTATATCAACCGGTGGCATGTCAGCATTGTGAAACGGCTCCGTGCGAACAGGTTTGTCCTGTCGCAGCGACCGTGCATGACAAAGAAGGTCTTAACACGATGGTGTACAATCGCTGCGTTGGTACACGATATTGCGCCAACAACTGTCCTTATAAAGTTCGCCGTTTCAACTTCCTCGATTACAATGGCGGCACGAGCGGTTTCTTTCAAAGCGACATGCCGGAAATTCTCAAAATGTCGAAGAATCCGGACGTCTCGGTTCGCCAGCGCGGTGTGATGGAAAAATGTACGTATTGCGTGCAGCGCATCAGCGAAGGCAAACTGGCTGCGAAGAAAGAAGGCCGCGAAGTCAAAGACGGTGAGATCAAGTCGGCTTGCCAACAAGGCTGTCCGACCAACGCGATCGTATTCGGTAATATCAACGATCCGAACAGCCAGGTTTCTCAATTGAAAAATCATAACCGCCGTTACGATCTGCTCGCGGAATTGAACGTTCGTCCGCGCACGTCGTATCTGGCAAAATTACGTAATCCCAATCCTGAACTCGAAGTGAAGGTGGGTTAATCAACTTTCAGTTATCAACTTAACGAGAAGCATTGTGAGCACGACAACACATCCTTCGGACATGCACGGCGAACCGGTTTTGGTCACGGGTAACCCGACCTTTGCCACGGTCACCGATGACATCAGCAGAGTAGTCGAGAACAAACCGCCACGCTCGTGGTACATCGCTTTTGGCGTAGCCGTGAGCTGTCTCATGATTTTTCTGGTCGCGGTCGGATATTTATTGTGGGAAGGAACCGGTATCTGGGGTATCAGCGTTCCCGTCTCCTGGGGTTTCGCGATTGTCAACTTCGTCTGGTGGGTCGGTATCGGCCACGCCGGCACGTTGATCTCCGCTGTTTTGTTCCTCCTGCGCCAGCGCTGGAGAACGTCGATCAACCGTTTCGCGGAAGCGATGACTATTTTTGCCGTTATCTGCGCATTGATCTTTCCCGGCATTCACGTCGGTCGTATCTGGGTGACGTATTGGTTTGCGCCGGTGCCTAATCAAATGAGCATGTGGCCGAATTTCCGAAGCCCGCTGTTGTGGGACTTTTTTGCGGTCGGCACGTACTTTACGGTATCATTGATGTTTTGGTACGTAGGACTAATTCCCGACTTGGCCACGTTGCGTGATCGCGCGAAAAAAGGCATTCGGAAAGTCATGCTCGGCATTTTTGCACTCGGATGGCGCGGCGGTAATCAGCAATGGAAACATTACGAACTGGCGTACTTGATTTTGGCCGGTTTGTCAACTCCTCTTGTATTATCCGTGCACTCCATCGTGAGTACCGACTTCGCAACGAGTATTCTTCCCGGCTGGCACACGACGATCTTCCCGCCGTATTTTGTTGCCGGCGCTATTTTCTCCGGATTCGCGCTCGTCATGACGCTCTCATTGATCGCCCGTAAAATTTTCAATTTGCAACATATTATTACGATGTACCAC
>JABWBZ010000327.1 GCA_013359335.1 bacterium | reverse complement strand
GCCGTCGAATTTTACGACGCGATGGCATTGGCCCATCATCTCGAAATTAAAACAACCATCGAAGACCATTTTGAAAAACCGCTGCCTGGAGTTGAAAATCATTTCCGGATTTTTTTGCAGGAACGCTTTCTTGCTTCGTATGATTCGCTCAGCGAAATTGTGCATGCCATGAATCGCGTAATCCAGCGGACGCGACAAGAGCCGCTTCCAACACATTTCGTTGAGGTTTTGACAGAGAACGTGACGGTGATTGAAAAACACCTCCGGATTTTTTTGGATGAAATCAAAACCTTCGAAGCTGTACCCAACTTTTCACCCCTTGATTCCCGTTGATTCTCACCACACACTTGAGTAATTTCAATCCGCATTCGTACTAACTAACTGTAACCTTATGACTGACAATTTTCATTTCCGTGTCCTGCTGTATTACCAATACGTGTCCATTGACGATCACCGAACGATGGCACAGAAGCATCTGAATTTCTGTAAAGAGCTCGGCTTACGAGGTCGCATCGTCATTGCGCCGGAAGGCATCAATGGCACCGTTTCCGGTACGATCGAACAGACCGATCGGTACATCGCCCACATGCACGCCGATCCGAGATTCGCGGATATGTGGTTCAAATCCGATCTCGTTCCCGATCACGTCTTCAAAAAAATGTTTGTCCGCGCGCGCAACGAAATTGTCACGCTTGACTGGGAAGAAACAATCAATCCCAATGAAACCACCGGACAATATTTGAATCCGGTTGAATTTCACCGGATGTTGCAACGGGATGACGTGATCGTGATCGACGGCCGAAACGATTATGAATTCGAAATGGGCCATTTTTACAATGCGATCCGTCCCGATGTCCGCTCTTTCAAAGCATTTCCCGAATGGATCGAACAGAAATTATCCGATAAAAAAACCGCGCCGATTCTCACCTACTGCACCGGCGGCATTCGCTGCGAAAAACTTTCCGGCCTGATGTTGAAGCAAGGCTTCAAAAACGTCTTCCAACTGCATGGCGGCATTGACGCGTACCGTAAGGATCCCAAGGTGAAAGGCGATTTATTCGAAGGAAAGTGTTACGTCTTCGATGACCGCATCGGAGTACCGGTCAATCACGTGAATCCCACGGTCATCACGCATTGCAAACATTGCGGCGTTGTCACCGATCGTTTTGCAAACTGCGCGCATCTGGATTGTCATACGCGGTTTTATGTATGTGAAGATTGTGAGAGAAAATTCCGCCGGTCGTGTTCGTCAGCGTGTGCCGAAGCGGAACATCATGAATGGAATGTGGCCGATACTGCATCACTCTGAACTTGATTCAGAGTTTTTAATATCTTCTTTGAAGTACTCCGAACCAAGTTTTCGGAGTAGACAATTAAAATCATTTATCCTATGTCTGACCATCATTACTCCAAAGGCGAGGAGATCGCCAACAGCCTCACGCACGGATTGGGCGTTTTGTTGAGCATTGCGGGACTTATTGTATTGGTCATCTACGCTACGATCAATGGAACGGCTATACACGTGGTGAGCGCCAGCATTTTTGGTTCAACGCTGATATTGTTGTACACGGCTTCCACGCTTTACCATTCATTTCAATCGCCTCGTGCCAAACGCGTTATGCGTATTCTGGATCATTCGGGAATTTATCTGCTCATTGCCGGAACGTACACGCCTTTTACGCTGATCAGTCTGAACGGCGCGTGGGGCTGGAGTTTGTTCGGCGTAGTGTGGGGGCTCGCGTTGGCTGGCGTGATTTTCAAAATCTTTTTCACCGGACGATTCAGCGCCGTCTCAACGATCATTTATTTAGGAATGGGCTGGATCGCCATCGTGGCCATCAAGCCGATGCTCGAATTGATCCCAACTGGCGGGCTTTTGTGGATATTGGCCGGCGGGCTTGCATACAGTTTCGGCGTAATCTTTTATGCATGGAAAAAACTACCGTATGCCCATGCCGTCTGGCACATGTTTGTGCTCGGCGGAAGTGTCTGCCATTTTTTTGCGGTGTTGTTGTACGTGATACCTTAATGGTGAGGCCATGAAACGGTTATTGTTTTTTTTAATTGTCATTACAGCGGGATGTGAATCGACATCACCCCCATCTATTCCCGATCTGGAATCGGCGGAATGGACGACTCTCATCGAACCGCTTTGGATTCTTGATCTGGTTGAAGATGGACAAGTCATATGGGCCGGAACGAACTCGGGATTGATAAGGATCAATAAAGCAACCAAAGATACGATGGCTTATGCGCCGACGAATTCTCCGATACCGTCTTATTTAGTCAATGCTGTTGCGAAAGGCGATAGTGGATTTCTCTGGGTTGGTACGACGGACGGACTTGTGAAAACAAATTTTGATCAATGGATTGTTTTCAATTCCGAAAACAGCGCGTTGCCTTTTAATTCGATCGCTAATCTTGAATTCGACGACAATAACCAACTATGGATGACTTCAGGCGGCAAATTAGTTACGCTTAAAAGTACAGGTTTTGAAAGTTTTAACGCAACCGGGCTTCCAACCCAGGGCATTACGTCGATTGCGGTAAAAAACTCTGAGGACATTTGGATTGGCACATGGGGCGGAGGCGCAGCGCATTACAATGGTTCGGCATGGACCGTCTATACGCAGAATAATTCTGATCTCAGAACGTCCTTTATTTTCGATGTACACATCGATGGCGATATTGTTTACATCGGCGAAGGCGGCGGACTCAATCGTATTGATGGCAATCGGTGGACCTTTTACACTTCCCTCAACTCCGAATTGCCTCAAAATGACGTAACCGTCATAGCCTCTGATAATGATGTACAGTGGCTTGGTACGTACGAAGGAGGTTTAGCGTTGTTTAACGGCGAAGAATGGAAAATTTTCAATCTCGATAATTCGATTTTACCTACGCTGAACATCACCAGCCTTCTGATCGGCAAAAAACAACAATGGATCGGCACACGATACGGTTTAGTCGTTATTGAATAACGGGAGACAGCGTTATGAAATGGATTATATTTTTTGCGATTATCTTCAGTTTTTCAACGGCAAACTCTCAACGCAAATTAGGAGCAAAGCCTACCGACTCCGGCGGAAAACTGATGGCGGAACAGGCGTGCTTCGACGTAAAATTCTATGATCTTAATTTGAAAGTTGACCCCGCCAAACAATCGATCGCCGGAATGTTGACCGTTCGCGCCACGATCGTACAACCAACGGAATGGTTTGTCTTGGATCTCGATACGCTTTTATCGATTCAAAAAATTACTGAAAAAAGCATAAATGGCGAAACAGTACGATCGTATGAGCGTCGCGGATGGAAAGTATGGATTGCGCT
>JABWBZ010000046.1 GCA_013359335.1 bacterium | reverse complement strand
TATAGGGACTACCGGTAACGAGAAATTTTCCATTGGGCGTGATGCAAATCGAGCCGCTGGCATCGTCATACGTTCGGATAAAAGCGCCGGTGGTAAGATCCCAAAGCCGTGCAGTTTCATCCGCGCTCAGCGTAATAAAATATTTTTCATCGGGAGTCAATACGATTCGGGTGAGCGGAGCAATGTGACCGTCGGGAACGAGCAATTCTTGCGCCCGGATTAAAACCGGCAGGCATAGAAAAAAACAAACGATTCTCATGGCAAGGTAGAGTCGCATGAGGATGGCTTTCGTGAATGGTGATGTTTAAGCGAAACCGAATTATTTTAAGGGAAGATCACCGCAATGTCAAGCAGCAGGCGATATAAACTTCAGAAAAAGACAAATGCTATTCCTTGCTGCATGTATTTGTAACTTATAATCGACAAATTTCAAAGATGGGACAGGTTTTGCACTTAAATAAGTTCCGTTTTTTAGGGCACATTTTCAAAATACCCAAACGGCACAAAGCAAAATCGTATTTGACAGGATCGTTGGAATCAAATTTTTTTAATTCCGTTGTAATTTCCATAGCAGTTTTAGCAGAAAGGTCCCGTCGATTGGTCAGTCCGATATTAAAGGCAAGCCTCTGAATATGAGTGTCTACAGGAATTAGAAGTTTGGCAGTTGGAAGCCCTTCCCAAATTCCAAGATCGACCTCATCTTTTCTAACCATCCATCTTAACAACAGAAACGCCCTTTTACATGCGCTGTTTTTACTGGGATCAGGCAAAAGGTGATTGAATCCAATTCCTCTTGAACGGGGCCATTTCCAAAGTTTGCGGTCGCTGATTTTCATTTGTTCGACGCAACGCGCCCATGTTATTCCTAAATGAATATCTGTTTTGCGATAATTTCCTAAGACCCATCGGCCAATCGAACCGCACTCGTATTTGATCGATTTTAAAACCCAAAGAAGCCTGAGCATATCGGAATGCTTCACCATTCTATAATAAAATTTCTTCCAATGTCTCAACGCAGCGCTTGGATCAAGATTCATCACATACTCAGTGGGACGGTTTTCCATCAATGATAAAACCATATTTCCCGCCTTTAGTATTTGGGACACTTGACCAAATGCAAGAGCTGAAATAAGAATTGCGGCTATTTCTTGGTCTTCAGGATTATCAAATCGTTTTACAAGTTGAATAGGATCGCTCGATATATATTGCTGACCAAACGAGTGAAATAGTGAATCTAAATATTTCTTTTTATCTGCCGATTCGTTCATTCAAATTGAATCATTTAAAAAAACAAATGGGTTGAACGTATCATCCAACCCATAGCAATGTAGTCTTCGTAATTTATTTTCTTCTTGTTTTTTTGGCTGTCTTTTTCTTCAGTTTTTTCATTGATTTTTTGGGCGATTTTTTCACGGTTTTTCTTGCAGTGACTTTCCGCTTTTTCTTAGCTTTTTTAGCAATTTTTTTTGCCGGTTTGGCCGGCGCTTTTTTGTCGAGAATACTCATCAGATTCAAAGCGCTTCCGGCCTTGAACCATTCAATTTGCGCCTTGTTATACGAATGATTGAGTTCGCACTCGTGCTGAGCGCCATTGGAATGGTTGATAATCAATTTCAGCGGTTTTCCTGGTGAAAAAGATTGAAGCCCGGTAATCGATAAACGATCATCTTCTTGTATCAAATCATAGTCAGAGGGGTTTTTGAACGTAAGCGCCAACATGCCTTGTTTTTTTAAATTGGTCTCATGAATCCTGGCAAAACTTTTTACAATAATCGCTTTTCCACCGAGATAACGCGGCTCCATAGCGGCGTGTTCGCGGCTGGATCCTTCTCCATAGTTTTCATCGCCGATCGTAATCCAACCGATGCCTTGCGCTTTATAATAACGGGCGTTCTCTGAAAATGATTTAACTTCGCCGGTCATTACATTCTTACCCTTTCCCGGTTCGTAACCAAAAGCATTGACAGCGCCGATAAAAAGATTATTGGAAATATTGTCTAAGTGACCGCGAAATTTCAACCATGGTCCGGCCGGGGAAATGTGATCCGTTGTACACTTTCCTTTAGCTTTGACTAAAACGGGAGCGGCGACAATATCTTTTCCATCCCACTTTTTAAATGCAGCAAGCGCCTGAAGTCTTGTACTGTTTGGATCGATGACAACTTTGATTTTCGATCCGTCTTTCGCCGGCGGCTTATAACCAATATCGCCGGAAGTAAAACCGTTCTTTGGCAATTCATCACCACTCGGAGGAATAAGCTTCACTTGCTCGCCTGATGGGGTGGTTATATAATCGGTGATCGGATTGAATTTTAAGGAGCCTGCAATAGCTAACGCGGTGACAATTTCCGGGCTCGCAACAAATGAATGAGTGGCCGAATTGCCGTCATTGCGTTTAGCAAAATTTCGATTATACGAAGTGATGATTGTATTTTTTTCTCCATCTTTCACGTCATGACGTTTCCATTGCCCGATACAGGGACCGCACGCATTGGCCAAAACTTTACCGCCAATTTTAGTTAAGGCATCTAATTGGCCGTCACGCTCAATCGTTGCGCGAATTTGTTCCGAACCCGGGGTAATAACAAACTCCGATTTGGTTTTTAAATTTTTGGCAGCCGCTAAACGGGCAATGTTTGCAGAACGCTCAATATCTTCGTAAGAAGAATTTGTACAACTCCCGATCAGTGCAACTTTAATTTCTTCAGGGTATGCATTTTCATCAACTGCATTTTTTAATTGAGAGATTGGCCATGCTTTGTCAGGGCTGAAAGGCCCGTTGACATGCGGCTCAAGAGCACTCAAATCAATTTCAATGATTTCGTCGTAGTATTTTTCAGGAGACACGAATACTTCCGGATCGGCTACCAAATGTTGTGCAAATTTTTCGCACAATAATGCCAGTTCGCTCCGTTCCGTAGAACGTAAATAAGTTGCCATGCGCGAATCAAAAGGAAATACCGATGTAGTCGCGCCAATTTCAGCGCCCATATTGCAAATTGTTCCTTTGCCGGTACAACTGATCGATTGAGTTCCTGGGCCGAAATATTCAATAATTTTTCCGGTCCCGCCTTTTACCGTTAAAATCCCTGCAAGTTTTAAAATGACGTCTTTCGCCGATGTCCATCCGGACAATGATCCGGTCAGCCTGACGCCAGTCACGCCAGGCCATTTCAATTCCCACGGCAATCCGGCCATAACATCCACTGCATCGGCTCCTCCCACGCCGATAGCCAGCATTCCAAGACCTCCGGCATTGGGTGTATGTGAATCCGTGCCAATCATCAATCCGCCAGGAAACGCATAATTTTCTAAAACAACCTGATGGATAATACCGGCTCCGGGTTTCCAAAATCCGATTCCATATTTATTAGATACGCTTGATAAAAAATCATAAACTTCTTTATTTTCTTTTTCAGCGCGTGACAAATCTCCTTCAGCTCCAACTTCCGCTTGAATTAAGTGATCGCAATGAACAGTCGACGGCACAGCAACTTTTTTTCTTCCCGACGACATGAATTGCAATAATGCCATTTGCGCAGTCGCGTCCTGCATAGCCACACGATCGGGATTTAAATCAACATAGGTCTTAAACCGTTCAGGCGCCGTTTGAGGCATTTCTGAAAAATGCGAACATAAAATTTTTTCTGTTAAAGTTAACGGTCGGCCGTAAAGTTTGCGTACTTTCGTTAGTTTTGCATCGAGGTTTTGATAAACCGTTTTAATCATATCAAGATCAAACATATCCCTATCTCCTTTAAAAAATTCCAATTTTTGAAACCGATTGCGAATTTAAAAAAAAGCGCTTTCTTAAGCAAGTTCGTCATAAAAAATAAAAGGACTTGAGAAATCCCAAGTCCTTTTATTCAGTGAAAGGAAAAAAGAAATTTAATACCCGGCTAATTCAATTTTGCGTTTGATGATCTCTATATCATCTTTTATTTTCGGATTCGCGGTCATCCATTCATCGACTAATTTACAAGCATAGATAACGGTCGAGTGATCGCGTCCTCCGAAATGGAGGCCGATGGTTTTAAGTGAACTGCCCAAAATTTCTTTGATGAGGTACATACAAATTTGACGAGCTTCGACAACTTCTTTTTTTCTCGTTTTAGCTCGTAACATATCCTCAGGAATATTATAATACGACGCTACCGTTTTCTGTACCATATCAATCGAAAGATTCTTCTTTTTGATAGCGATCGTGTCTTTCAATACAGACTTGGCAAGGTCTAATGTTAGTTCCGTGTTGGAAATAGACGCATAAGCCAGCAACTTTATCAAGGAACCCTCGAGTTCACGAATGTTTGTTGTAATATTCATAGCAACAAATTCACAAACATCTGGAGGCAAATAAACACCATCCTCTTCGCTTCGTTTTTGCAAGATCGCTATGCGTGTTTCTAAGTCTGGCGGTTGGATATCGGTAACTAATCCCCATTGAAATCTTGAAATTAACCTTTCCTCCACATGTTTTAATTCTTTAGGAGGGCGGTCGGATGTCAAAACGATTTGCTTCCCCATCTGATGCAGCGTATTAAACGTGTGAAAAAACTCTTCCTGTGTTTTACCTTTGTCTGCAAAAAACTGTATGTCATCCACCATCAAAATATCAAAGTTTCTATAGAGCCTGCTGAACTCCTGAACCTTATCGTTACGAATTGCGATTACAAAATCGTTGGTAAAATTTTCACTCGTGACATACGCAATTTTCTTGGTTGGGTGATGTTGACGCACGTAATTACCGATAGCTTGAATCAAATGCGTTTTGCCAAGACCGGCACCGCCGTAGATTACAAGTGGATTGAAAGACGTTTTTCCTGGTTTTTCGGATACGGCCAAGGCGGCTGCTTTTGCAAATTTATTTCCATTACCTTCGATAAAATTGTCAAACGTATAGCGCGAATTTAAAAAAGTATCGAATTTTGATAAGTCGACATCATATCCTTGTGAGGGAGTTTTAGGAATGGAATAAACCGGTTGAGAAATATTTTCTTCAAGAGCAATTTGCTGAGATAACTGATCTTTGACAACGTACGAAACGTTCAATTCTTGATTGTATACCGATAACAAGGACGATTTAATCAATTCACTATAACGACCATCAAGCCATTCAATGAAAAATTGATTGGGTATCATCAGAAAAATATTCCCGTTTTCGATTTTTATAGGCTCAATCGGATTAAACCATGTCCTAAATGAAGGCCCAGGTATCTGTTCTTTGATTAATGAGCAGCATTTTTCCCAAACAGACTTCACGTCTGAATTGGTTGCTTCTTCAAGCATATTTAAGCTGTTCATAATACGTAGGGTGTTTTGTGACTCAACCATTTTTTTTGAATCTAGGATTTAGTTATTCACACGTTCTGTTGGTTGAATAAATAGTAACTGATGGTTCCGAAAAAAAAACATTGAATGCTTTAAATATTGAAATATAAGCATTAAATAGAATTAAAATAACAATTTAAAAATATGCCCAATCGGGTAATGCGTCTGAATCAGGAAGGAAATTTGTAAATCATGAATACGATCACACAACAATTTATTCACAATTAACAAATTATCAACACAAATCAATCGTCTCCCTAGGTCATGATAAATTTAAAAAAGAGTCTATGATTGTCAAGAAAGTTTTATTTATGGATAGAATTTATTGACTGTTGTATTTATTTTTACTAAAGATGCGGAACAAAAATTTTTTAGTTTACATTTTTTTTAAATTAATTCATAAGAATAAAATTAGTATAAAATATTTATAAACAATGTTTTAAATGTAGATGCTCTGTTTCAATGTTAAACATCTGTTAATTTTATATTTGATGATTTTAACGTATTTAATCGCATTTTGGAAAGTATAGAAATAATATTAACTTGACTTTTTGTATTAATTAGATTAAATTCCCCACCCCTAAAGAGCGTGTTTTTTTGTCAAATAAACTTACAAAAAACATAAAAATAACATATTAAAATAATATTAAATAATTCCTTAGGAGTTAAAAGTGAAAAGGACATACCAGCCAAGCAAGCGCAAAAGAAAAAACAAACATGGCTTCAGATCGCGAATGAAAACAAAGGCCGGTAAACGTGTCCTCGCTGCTAGACGGGCAAAAGGCCGTAAAAAGTTATCGGTTAGCGATGAATAAATAATATCTCTTTCAAAAATAATGGATAGGCTTCTTTCAAGTTTTTTTGGAAGAAGCCTTGTTTGTTTATATGCAATTACTGATTCGAATAATAAAATTTTTTCTTGTTATATTAATCAAAATATATCAGTGGACTTTTTCGCTGGTAATTCCATCTTCATGCCGATTTTATCCTTCCTGTTCTCAATATGCCGTTGATTCAATCGAAAAACTTGGTATTATGCGAGGATTATGGTTTGCTGCTAAACGAATACTGAAATGCCACCCGTTTCATCCAGGAGGATACGACCCCGTACCTGATTGCGATTGCCACAAATCTAACTAAATTTTTCAAATCTAAAACACGTTTGTAGGAGCTGCTTCTAATGGATAGGAAAACAATAATTGCGATGGTACTGATCACGATTGTTATTATCGCATGGCCATTTTATACTAAATTAATCTCACCGGAACCGGTTGAAATCGAACAAACTCAGATTATCGATACTGCCAAAAGCATTGAAAAAGAAATTGTGAAGCAGCCGTCTGTTGAACTCCGCACAGATACTACCACAAAACCTATCTTCAAAAAGCAATGGTGGTCCGATGCGGCCGAAAACGACTTGGTGATTAATACAGATCTGTATACAGCAGTATTGTCAAATAAAGGCGGGGGGCTTCTCAAACAATGGCGATTAAAAAAATATAAAGATTTTGCAGGCAATCCGGTTGATTTTATTGATCCGCAAAAGAATTTGAATCTGGCATTTAAATATCACGATGAATTGATCAATTTGAAAAATGCTGTTTTCAAATCTTCAGCTCTGGAATCCTCTGTAACCTTATCAGGCGATCAGAACTATACTATTTCTTACCATCTAACTTTTGATAATACACGACAGATCATTTTTACCTATACTTTTTATAACACTCAATACCATTATGACCTGAATATCGAATTTAAAAATTTTGCTGACGTCATTTCTAATTCGGAGTATCAACTCCAATGGTTATCGGGATTGAAAACGACCGAAAAAAACTTTCATGACGACTTGACCTTTTTTAAATCATATGTTCAATTGGGCGAAGAAAAAGAGGAGTTTGACGTTCAGGAATCACCCTCATTGGAGACGCAGTACACCGGTCTAACAAAGTGGGTTGCTTCCAGGACAAAATATTTCGTCCTTTTTATGATTCCTCAGGAAAAGGATGGAATCGGGTGCGCTTTAAAAGCTGAAACGGTTCATGAGAACGGAACGTTGGTTCAAAAGAATAATTTCCTGAGTTTGATTATGAAATATGAACCAAACAAAATAGATCGGTTTAAAATCTATATTGGACCAAGTGAGTTCAGCATTCTAAATGCTTATAATGAAAATTTGACTGTTATAATGGAATGGGGTTGGGCTATTATACGTCCACTTACAAAAGCCATTTTATATACTTTCAATTTTTTATATGGAATCATTCCTAATTACGGATGGGTAATCATTATTTTTGCCTTGATCATTAAAGTTGTTTTGTATCCTTTGACGCACAAAAGCTACGTGGGAATGCAAAAGATGAAAGAAGTAATGCCGCGTCAAAAGGAAATTCAGAAAAAATACAAAGATAATCCAACTAAAATGCAGCAAGAAATGATGAAGCTGTATAAGGAAATCGGATATAATCCTTTGTCGGGTTGTTTACCGATGCTAATACAAATGCCGATTCTTTTTCCCATTTATCAGGTTTTTCATGAATCCATAGATCTCCGCCAGGCGCCTTTTTTTGGATGGATAAAAGATCTTTCTGTTCCAGATACCATCGCTACATTGCATACAGGACTACCGTTCATAGGTGATTTTAATATCAATCCGTTGCCCATCGTCATGACGATTCTTACTTTCGTACAACAGAAATTAACGCCGATGACACCCATGGGAGATTCAGATGATCCCGCTCAAAAATTTAATCAAAAATTTATGATGTACGGAATGCCCATTTTATTCTTTTTCATTTTCAATAATTTTTCATCAGGATTAGTTTTGTATTGGACAATCTTCAACGCACTGACGATGGGGCAACAGCTTCTTATAACCAACACAACATCGAAAAAATAAAATATGATATTCGACGACACAATTGCTGCTATAGCAACGCCAATAGGTATAGGAGGAATTAGTGTTATTCGTATTTCTGGTAATAACGCCATCACTGTAGCCGACAAACTGTTTTCTTCATCAGTCAGTTTAAAGAATGTAAATTCGCATACGCTTCATTATGGAAAGTTAGTTGATCCGGTATCCAATGAAGCCATTGACCAAGTCTTAATTTCGGTTATGCGAGAACCTAAAACTTATACCGGGTTAGATACAGTAGAAGTAAACTGTCATGGTGGAATATTAAATACCCAGAAGATTCTTGACCTAATTTTAAGAAATGGCGCAAGGTTAGCAGAACCAGGAGAGTTTACTAAAATAGCTTTTTTGAACGGCAAACTGGATTTATCACAAGTTGAAGCAATTGGCGATTTGATTCATGCTAAAACTGAAGGTGCCAGACGTTCGTCAGCGGCTCAATTCATGGGTAATCTTTCTTCAGAAATAAAAATTCTGAGAGAAGGATTAATAAATCTTTGCTCATTGCTGGAACTCGATTTGGACTTTGCCGAAGAGAACTTGCTTGATATCAAATCTGATCCTGTTATAAAAAAAATCGAATTTGTCGAATTCAAGATATTAGACTTACTTTCTACCTACAATTTTGGCCAAATTGTTCGCAACGGCGCAAAAGTGGCTATAATTGGGAAGCCCAATGTCGGAAAATCCAGCCTTCTAAATTCACTTCTTTTGAGAAATCGTGCACTCGTCAGTGATATTCCTGGAACGACCAGGGATTATATTGAAGAAACAATAGACATTGATGGTATACCATTTACACTAATTGACACAGCTGGCCTTAGACATTCTGAAGACACAGTCGAAACCGCCGGGATTGAGCTGACGAATGAAATTTTAGAAAATAGCGATTTGATTTTGCTAATGTTTGATGCTTCATCTGAACTTGATGGAAATGATTTTTCAATTATCAAGCGATTAAAAGAAGAAAGCACAAAATATAAAAAACTACACATAGTATTTATCGCTAACAAAATCGATCGGCCTCAAATTTCGACGAGTCATTTAAGAGAAGTTACTGATTCCAAAATTATAGAAATCTCTGCAAAAGAAAAAATTGGAATTCAGGATTTGAAAAAGCATATTGCAAAAATATTCAGTAATAACTTGGGTTTTAATTCACCGGTTATTTCAAGACAAAGACATAAGATAGCTTTAGAAAAAAGCCTGGAAAGTATTCAGCTTGCTAAAGAAACTATTAAAAATAAGATGTCTTTTGAGTTTGCATCGATTGATGTTCATAATGCCATTTCACATCTAGGAGAAATTGTTGGCGAGATTAAAGGCAATGAAGTTTTGAATAACATTTTTTCTAATTTTTGCATAGGTAAATAATGTTTCACGTGGAACTTAAAAAAAGAAATTTGTTAATTGTTCCACGTGAAACATATTTAAAATATATAAAAATATGATTTTATACGACATTGTAATAGTTGGCGGAGGACATGCCGGATATGAAGCTGCATTGGCAGCCTCAAGAATGGGATGTTCAACGCTTCTAATTTCGATGGAATCATCGAAAATTGGAACCCTATCTTGTAATCCAGCAATTGGTGGCACGGCAAAAGGTCATTTAGTAAAAGAAATTGATGCCTTAGGCGGTGAAATGGGTTTTATCACCGATCAAGTCGGTATCCAATTTAGAATTCTGAATCTGTCTCGAGGACCGGCGGTTTGGTCACCAAGGGCACAAGTTGATAGAGCGGGTTATCCCAGATCAATTCAAGCCAGCTTGAAAAAACAAAAAAATCTGGAGATCATAGAAGCAAATATAGTAGAATTAATTGTCGATCATTATCAGATCAAGGGCGTCAAGACGTCTGGTGGTGAAGTAATTAATTGTAAAGCGGCCATACTGACTTGCGGAACTTTTTTAAACGGGATCATTCATATTGGACTAAAAAATATGAGTGCGGGTAGATTTGGAGAAAAACCAGCTATCGGGATAACAGAGTCACTTGTAAGTTTCGGCTTTGAAAGCGGGCGTTTGAAAACAGGTACTCCTCCACGTATACATAAAGACACGATCGATTTCTCAGTTTGCCAACCGCAATTCGGAGATAACCCGCCCGAACCTTTTTCATGTCGTACTGATTTTATTCGAAATTCTCAAATTCCGTGTCATTTGACTTACACTAATCAAACAACTCATGACATACTAAGGTCGGGTTTTGAGCAATCACCAATGTTCACAGGTAGAATTAAAGGTATCGGTCCCCGTTATTGCCCTTCAATTGAAGACAAAATTAATCGTTTTGCTGATAAAGAACGCCATCAAATTTTTTTAGAGCCAGAAGGGTACGACTCGATTGAATATTACGTTAACGGTTTCTCCACTAGTTTGCCAGCTGAAATTCAAGAACAGGCTATTAGAACTGTTCCGGGTTTAGAAAATGTAAAAGTTTTACGCCCAGGATATGCAGTTGAATACGATTTCTTTCCTCCATTTCAAATTAACTTGAATATGGAAACCAAAGCAATAGAAGGATTATTTTTTGCCGGACAAATTAATGGAACTTCTGGATATGAAGAGGCGGGGGCTCAAGGCTTGATGGCTGGAATCAATGCAGCCTTGAAAATTAAAAATAAAGAACCTTTTGTCTTAAAAAGAAATGAAGCGTACATTGGTGTTTTGATTGACGACTTAGTTAATAAAAGTACCTTAGAACCATATAGAATTTTTACCTCGTTAGCAGAGTACCGGTTGTTACTGCGATACGATAATGCGGACTTAAGACTAACAGAACATGGGTACCGTCTTGGAATTGTCAGTGATACTCAGTATAATTCTTTTCTGCGGAAAATAAATTCAATAAATAAAGTCAATCAATGGATATCAGAACAAACTGTTGATCCTGCCACAGTCAATTCATTCTTAGAAGAGCATTCATCCAGCCTGATTGAAAATCCTGAGCCTTTGATTAAAATATTAAAACGACCTGAAATTACGTTAAAAGGATTTGTTGATAACTCGAAACTCTTTACGGATAAAATTATTGATGATTTAAACTATCGAGACACACTTCGTGAAGTAGATACATCGATTAAGTACGATGGTTATTTAAAACGTCAGAAGGAGCAAGTTGAAAAATTCATCAGACTTGAGGAAAAGAAAATTCCAAAAAATTTCGATTACAAAATTATAAAATCTTTGTCATCTGAAGCGAAAGAAAAACTGTCAAAGATACGACCGGATAATATCGGCCAAGCTAGCCGCATATCAGGAATAAGCCCGGCTGATTTATCTTTGCTTTTGGTGTATTTGGAAAAAGGAAATCGGCATTCGAAAAGCTATACTGTAAATGAATAATTCTATTGATATTAACATTGAGTTTTTTTTTCAAACCATTAATAATTTTATACTTAAAATTGACCCTGAACAAGAACGCCAATTTATGTTGTACTATGATTTTTTGATAGAACAGAATAAGAAATTCAACCTTATCTCACGAAATGAAAAAGATATTATCGAAAGACATTTTCTTAATTCAGCGCTGATTGCATTTTACTACAAATTTTTACCAACGGATAAAATTATCGATATCGGATCGGGAGCCGGATTTCCTGGAATAATTTTAAAAATTTTATTTCCGCAATCGCAATTTACTCTGGTCGATTCGACAACAAAAAAAACCAATTTTTTAAAAGAACTCGTTTCAAAACTTAAACTGCAAAAGATTGAGATCCTTAATGACAGAGTCGAAAATCTTTCAAAAAATTATTCCGATAAATTTGATTTCGTCACGGCTCGCGCGGTTTCTCAATTGGATAAACTTTTTTTATTATCTAAATCTCTGATCAACCGGCGCGGTATTATGGTGTTTTTAAAAGGAAAAAAATTTCAGGAAGAGATCGATTTGTTTTATAAATTAAAAAACAATGATTACAATCTTAATTTTTTTCCCCTTCACAGTCTTCCTTTTTCGGCGGGTAGTGATGGAGTAATCATAACAATTCAACGTTCGTAAATTTTTTCCTTGAATTGAAGAATTCTTATATGTAAAATTTAATTGTTTACCACGTATCCAATCGGAGAGTATTTCACGCACCTTTCTACAATTTTCTAACACGTTCAAATTTTATTGAACATGATGGTTTCAATTCAAATCATTTTAATCTTCTGATTTTGTAAAAGGTACTTGCGTGAAGAAATTGCCTCTGTCGTTGAGAATTTATCTTTTATTCTCAGTTCTCTTCATTTTTGTTTTTTATCCTTCATCTTATGCTCAAAGCGATTCTTCTACCGTTGGAACCGATTCAATCAAAATGGTCGATTCCCTGGTGTCCGAAAAGGAATCCGTACAAACGGCAGAAAACTATCTAAAGGGACTTCTGTCGTCTTTTGGAGATCAATTCGGACTCAACGGATACATGCATCATATTGTTTCGGAAACGATCGTTGATGAGGCTTCAGCATTCAAAAACTCTATCCAAACTGAATCGCAATTTCAGCTATATCCTTTTAGTTATACTTCATCCATTTCAATTAACCCCAATAATAATTTCTTTCTATTGCGGGGTCCATCAATCGATTTATCGCAAACTCACACAACATTACCAAATTATAATTTAACTGCAAAAATCGATAGTTCTCAGAATTATTATATCTTCCAAGATCAGTTCGGAGGAATGAAGTACAATAATTCCTTCAAACAAAAAACGGTGGTCGAACGGAAGGATTATTTTACCGAAAATTTTACCAATGAGCTTCGAAGCTCATTTACAAAATCAGTGGCCAGTAGTTTATCAAAACAGGAAGAGAAAACCGGGGGAGCCGTTCGGCTTTTTACAGCAAGTGTCTCAACTAATGAAACGTTTCAAAAAATATTTGGTGGAGATGAGGTTGCAGTCGACGCGACCGGAAATATCAATCTCAATGTTTCTGGAGCAAGCGAAAAATCATCCAATCAAAATCAAACAACGGGAAAGACATCCCAATTCACTCCTAAGTTCGAGCAGAAACAACAATTCAATTTACGCGGTACAATCGGAAGAAAAGTAGAAATTCTTTTCGATCAGGACAGCGAGCGTGAATTCGATTTCGAAAATAATATAAAACTGACGTACACCGGCTTTGACGATGAAATTCTGCAAAAACTTGAAGCTGGTAATATTGATCTTTCACTCCCTGGAACAGAATTTGTAACAACCGGAGGTCAGAATAAGGGACTTTTTGGTGTAAAAGCGCTTTTCAAACTTGCCAATCTCAACCTAACTACCATTGCTAGTTTGCAGCGAGGCGAAAAAACAAAGCTTAAATTTAAAGGAGGATCTGAACAAGGTACAACTATTAAAAGGTCTTCTTATGAATATGCCAAAGCAAAATTCTTTTTTCTTGATAATTCATATAGAGACAATTATGAAAAATATCAAGCTCGGTATCAACATACTTACTTCCCAGAAAAAGAGATTGTCGCGATAAAAGTCTTTAAAGCTTCGCAAAACAATCAAAAAGTTCCTGGCAGTACCCAAGGTACCGCCCTTACAAACACTAGCATTTTGGCTGACCCCAATAATGTTAATCTTAGTTTTGATGCGCTTAAACAACTCGATCCTACAGCTCAATCCGGATGGTTCCTTGAGATGATAAAAGGAAGCGATTACACTTACGATTCACGACTAGGGATTGTAACGATGACATCCCCTATTCAATTAGGAGATATTCTGGCGGTCTGGTATCAAACTCAGGACGGAACTGAAATTGGCAATACTGATACTACGAATTTGCTTTTAAAAATGTTGTGGTCTAATAATCCTGGTCCTTCGCACCCAACTTGGGATCTTGAACTTAAAAATATTTATGATTTAGGTGTAACCGGTTTATCTGAAGAAGATATTCGTACACTCAAAATTAAATTTAAACCCAATGGCGTTAATAATGAGCTAACTGTCGTCAATGACCTTGACAATAAGTCCCGCGGAATTATGGAAATCCTACATATTGACGAAGCTGGTGAGACTTCAGGTGGTCCAGATAATATTGTTGACAAAGAAGTTATTGATTTTGGAAGGGGTTATTTGGTTTTTCCACGATTACGGCCATTTGATCCGGATGCCACTAATTTATCCGGATTTTCTAATGAGACCTATCCTTTTGTTATTGGAACTGATTCGGTTAGATTTCCTAATTTTTATGATCTTGATCGTGGTTTTCAAAGCGACCAAAAAAACAGAACAGCCAATCAGTTTTCAATCGAATTGACGACGACCAAGAAAACTAGTACAATCACACTTGGATTTAATGTCCTTGAGGGCAGCGAAGAAGTCATCCTTAACGGGACTCCTTTACAGAAAGACGTCGATTATGTAATCGATTATTTTTCTGGAAGCATTGAATTATTAAATCAGGCCGCCTTATTGCCCAATGCCGATCTTGAAATAAATTATGAACAGGCTCAGTTATTTCAAATCGACAAAAAATCTATTTTCGGCGCCCGCGCGGAATATAATTTATCTGAACATGGTTTTGGGCAGAATTCATTTATTGGAACCACCGCGCTGTTTCAAAGTCAATCAACCATTAATAAACGTGTTCAATTGGGAGAAGAACCATACAATAATTTTGTTTGGGATGTTAATACCAACCTTGAATTTAACGCAAAATATTTGACAAATTTTGTTAACTATATTCCGTTAGTTTCTTCAAACCAACCCTCGAAAATCAATATTCGCGCTGAATATGCAAAGATACTTCCAAACCCCAATACCAGTAATGGCCTCATTCGACAAAATGAAAACGGTGTGTCCTACATAGACGATTTTGAGGCTGTTAAAAGAACATTTCCGTTAGGAACTACTCGACGATCATGGGCATTATCCAGCATACCAACATTCAAAGATTCATCAATGCGAGGTAAAATTATCTGGTTTCAAAATCAGGAAGAAAAACAAAAGCTAAGTCAAATTGATGTTAACCAATCAGAACGAGTAACCATTTTAGAAATTGCGCTCAAGCCTCAAACAAGAAATCCCTCAAGAATTTCAGAGTCTTGGGGTGGTATTATGAAGGGCTTTTCCATTTCAGCGGCAAAAGAACTTGCTGAAACCAAGTTTGTAGAACTATGGATCAAGAATGAAAATAACCAGAAAGCAAGAGTTACTATTGACTTAGGTGCCATTTCTGAAGACCAGAATAGCAACAATGAGTTGGACAAGGAAATCAAATCTGGTCTTCAAATCGGAATCAGTGATGATGAAGATGTTGGTTTAGACAATTATTCCAAAGCACAAGAAGACAGCGTTCTGAATAGCTACGGTATTATTCCCGGTTCAACCAATCTTACTGAAGAGCAACAAAAGATTATTGATAGTCTGCAGATCATATATCCTTGGGGCGTTATTAATGCTTCAGCAGAGGATCCTTTTGGTGATGACTGGATTGCAGATCAAGCAAAATTAGAATTTGTCGACGGTATTAAAAAAGCCATTAAAGCCGGTAATATTGATCAAATAAAGGTTAACGGGTTAGAAGAAAATGTGACGGGCAAGGAATTTGATGGTACTACAAAATTTGGAGATACCGAAGATTTGGACGCGAATGGCGTAATAGATCTTAACAATTCTTTTTTTCGATATTCGTTTTCAATAGATCCCAACAGCGCAGATACAAATTTAGTTATTGGAAAAGGTAAAGACCCCAATTGGCGTCTTTACCGAATACCTATTTCCAGGCCTGACACGGCTATCAATAATCCGAGCTTACAAAATATTCGGAACGCAAGACTTTGGGTATCTCCTGAAACCAACGATCCTTCGATTATATCGTTTCAACTTGCTGAAATGCAGTTTGTAAGCAGTGAATGGACTTTTCCTGAAGAAAACCCTAACGGACTTGTTTTACCTCCGAATTTACCTCCCTTAAATGCTGACGATGCCGCTAAAATTGTCGAAATTTCTTACGCCAATACCGAAGAGACTATCTTTTACGAAAAACCCGACAATGTAAAAAACGAATACGTATCAGGACAAGCCGGTAATAATCGTGACAGACAAGTAAAAGAACAATCTTTATCTCTAAAACTGAATAACCTGCCATCAAAAGCATCGGCTGTAATAATAAAAAATATTCAATCGTCGGATTTGCGAAATTACGGACGGATTCGCATGTTCGTTCATGGAGACACTCGTGGAAATTTGACCTTACCACTGGAAGAAGTTCAAACCGATCAAAGCCCCATAAGGTTTTTCTTCCGTTTTGGCGGCGACAAAAATAATTATTTTGAAATCGAACAACCTCTGTTTGCCGACTGGGCTGAAAAGAAAAATTCCATCGATATCGATTTTTCAGATTTATCCAAAAAGAAATTCGATGCGTCGGTTTCAGCTGACTCATTAAACACAAAAACTTTTGATTTGGGAGAGGGAAAAATTCTTCGTATCAAAGGTAATCCTTCGACAGCTTCCATACGACAATTGTACATCGGTGCGATCAATGATGAAAATTCTACGCCCTATACGGGTGAGATTTGGGTCAACGAACTTCGCGTATCGGACGTCAATGACGCCCCGGGACATGCCGCTAAAGCAGCATTGGTTTTTAATTTAGCTGATTTTGCATCGTTTAGCGGATTATTACAATACCGAACTTCCGAATTCCGAACCATTGATCAAAGATTTGACGCTAACTCGGGAGATTCACGAAATTGGAATTTTGGTGGAAGCTTCAATCTTCACAAGTTTTACATTGAGCGTTGGGGAATTAATTTGCCGTTTTCGGTTAACTTCAGCCACAACCAGGTCGATCCAAAGTACGTTCCTAACGATGACATATTGGTCAAAGACGCCAGAAAACAAAATGAATTGAATCTAAATACTTTAGAAAATCGCTCATTTATAATTAGCGACAGTTTGAATTATTTAAACTCAATTGGCGGTGATACGAGCTATATTCA
>JABWBZ010000326.1 GCA_013359335.1 bacterium | reverse complement strand
AGTTGAAATTACTTAACTCTTTTTGTATACTCACAGCCGTTTCGGAGGAGAATTCGGAGTATGTTGCATTTATTAGCAGTGACGGTTATTTCCTATCTACTGGGTTCGATTTCCCCCAGCATTATTTTGTCTCGCCTGATCAAAGGCGTGGATATTCGCACGTACGGCAGCGGTAATGCCGGCATGACGAATGCCATCAGGCTTTTGGGCGGAAAGTGGGGAACGGTTGTCGCCCTATTCGATTTTGCCAAAGGGTTTTGCGCAGCGATGGTGATCGGCTCATGGCTGATGCCCCCGCCGGAACTGCTGGTCATCGACCCGATTGCGGTACGGATCCTGGCCGGCATTGCGGCCGTAGCCGGACATATCTGGACTGTTTTTTTCGGTTTCAAAGGCGGTAAAGGCGTGCTGACGGTTGCCGGCGCGGTGACGGGCGTAGCGCCTTCAGAAGTCGGAATGTGTTTTGTCGTTTTTATGATTATATTTTTATTGACCCGGTATGTTTCACTGGGATCGATCATCGGCGCAATTTTTTTTCCCGTGATCGTTTTTATAGAAGCCTGGGCGCTGCACGAACCGGTTTCACCCTACTTGCTCGTATTCAGCGTATTTGTTGCCGTTCTGATCATGTTCACTCACCGCGCCAATATTCGGCGTCTTTTGAAAGGTGAGGAAAACAAATTCGGTTCGAAAAAACAATCCTAAATGCGATCCTTTCATAAAACCGGCAGATCATGAACACGGTTTTTTCTCGACAATTAAAATGGCTGTGGTGGCTTTTGGCTCTGGCAAGTTTATCCGGCGGCGGGTATTTTTTTTATCGAATGGCCCGAAGAGCTATGACGGGTGAAACGGATGCCATCGGTTTGGTTGTTTGTTTTACAATGTTGACGATCGTGGGATATTATCTGCTGAAAAATTTCTGGACGGTGGTTCTCGATGACCGGGACTTGCTGGACGTTTTCAAAGACATAGCCATCTCCCGCGATGCCCGCATCCGGCACGTGCGAAATGAACACGCTTCACCCAATGGCGTCATTGTCGAAAACGGCTATAAAATGTCTTTCCCTGAAAACGTCACGCCCATCGAAGCTTCGTTAATCAAGTTAGGGCGCAAACAGTCCGACCGGAAGGAATTGACCGACGAGCATGCACTGCTGGTAATCCTGATTGAAGCGGCGCATGACCTGCGTTGCACCATCGTCAATCCGACGTATGAAATCCGTGAGTCGGCGGACGTAGAACACTTTGCGCCGATGGTACTCGATTCCAAAACGTATTCGTACTACCCGCATGGTATCGTGTTTTCAGATTATGAAAAAAAGCAAAACGATTTTTTGTTTGACCGTGACGTCATGAATATTCAGTTGATCAATTTATTCGTCAATTTCCGATTCAAGTTTATCGTCTTTGGGCAAAACGCATTGACGGCGGTCAAATCGGCTGTACTGGAAAGTATGCCGTCGGATATTGAAGCGTACCATGCGTTGATCCATTTACATCAGGTATTGTCCGATCATCAGCATCAACCGGAATTTCAAACAATTCATCATATTTAGGAGAACTCTCATGCAAGACAACAAAAAGCTCATCTACATTTTTGCAGCGGTTGCGCTGGTGCTGCTGGCCGCTTCGGTGTATTTACTGTTCCAGGTCAATGCGCTCGAAAAACGCAGCGCCAAAATCGGATACATTAAATCCGATGTTTTGTTGGCCAATTATAAACCCGCGATCGCCATCCAGCAAAAACTTCAGGAAGAAACATCGCACGTACAGAAAGAATTGGAAGAACGCTACAAAGAATTGCAAGGCATGGACGCCGATCTGAAAAAGAAATCGCAGGTTCTCACCATGCAGGCTCTGGCGCCGCAAATGGAACGCTTTCAAACCAAACAAAACGAATTTTTGCAAATGCAGCAGGGACTGCAGCAAGCCGTTTCGCAAAAACAGACGCAATTGCTAGAGCCGGTTTTTCAGGACATTAGTAATTTCATCAATAAATACGGCAAAGATAACGGCTACACGCTTATTTTCTGGACGCCTGTGGAAGGCATGGTGATCTACGGCGATCCGGCTCAGGACCTGACGGAAATATTGAGTAACGAACTTAATGCGCGCGTGCCTCCGGCCGTTCCAGTTCCGCTGAATCCTGCGGGTGGAGATTCCACGAAGAAATAATCCGGAGTTTTTTCAATTTTCAAAACCGCCTCATGAACCGCTGACTAATGAGGCGGTTTTTTGTTTGCAATTCGATAATTCAGTGATTACATTTTTAAACTAAATTTTAGTAGAATTTCATTAACGAAAGGCAATGCATGGCCAAGCCATCGACGATCGGCGAACTCAAACAATCCGGTTACAAGGCGTTGTCGGTCAAGGACGAAATCAGGCGGAATCTTATTCGCAAATTACGTGAAAAAGAAAATATTTTTCCCGGCATTATCGGGTATGAAACGACGGTTATTCCCGAACTCACTCATGCTTTGTTGTCGAAACATGATTTTATTTTGCTCGGGTTGCGCGGCCAGGCCAAGACGCGGATTTTGCGCAGTTTGATCAATTTGCTCGACGATGAAATTCCGGTCATTAAAGACGCCCCGCTCAACGATCACCCGTTCAATCCGATTTCACGCGTGGCCAAAGACATGGTCGAGCAACAGGGCGACCAACTCGCTACCGGTAATTTCATAACTGAAATCGGCGACGCCGGCGCGCATTTTTTCACCTTTGGGCGTTTGGTCGGCAAAATGTTCGAAGAGGCGTTTGCGGATATTCAGGCTTTTTCCCACGTAGATGACCTCCCCGCGCTCATCGTGGAGATAATAAACGCCACAGGCATCCGGGGCGGCGTGCAGGCGTTCGAGCGTGATGTTTTGCGGGAGTTTGGTTTCGCGAACGCCGTGGTTGACCAGGGTTTTGATGTTGTCCTTGCCTTGCTGAGCGGTTAAGATGCGTTCAAAGATTTGTACGGTGGCGAGGGTATCGTCGAGCGCCCGGTGGCTGTTTTCAGCATAAATATCAAAATGGCGTTTCAGATTGCTCAAACTGTAGCTGGGCAAGCCGGGAAACACCTTGCGGGCCAGCCGCACGGTACAGAGTTGTTTGCGCGAATAGGTGTAGCCCAGGCGGGCAAACTCTTCACGGACAAAACTGAAATCGAACGAAACATTGTGCGCCACGAAAATGGCGCCCTCGGTCATTTCCACAATTTGTTTGGCTACTTCGTAGAACCGGGGGGCGTGCGCCACCATTTCGTCTGTAATGCCGGTGAGCTGCGTGATGCTCCAGGGGATGCTGCGCTCGGGGTTGAGCAAGGTGGTAAAAGTGTCCAGCACCTGCGTGCCGTCGTGCAACACAAT
>JABWBZ010000325.1 GCA_013359335.1 bacterium | reverse complement strand
ACCGTGCAATTAATCGGCCTACTAGTCGCCTCAACTTTTATTGTAGTGGTCGGCATTATTGATGACATACGCAATATCAAACCTTGGCTGAAATTGATTTTTCAAGTTGTGGCAGCGATCATACTTATTCTTTTTGGCTACAATATTGAAGCCATTTCGAATCCGATAGGATCGGTCATTGAATTAGGAATTTTCAGTTACCCCTTAACCATCCTTTGGGTCATTGGAATCATCAATGCAATCAATCTGGTTGATGGTCTCGACGGCCTGGCTTCAGGCGTAAGCCTGATTATTTCAATGACGATATTTTTAATAGGCCTCTATTTCGGAAAAACCTATGTTGCATTGTTGAGCATTGGGTTGACGGGAAGTTTGCTTGGTTTTTTGAGGCACAATTTTTATCCTGCTAAAATATTTATGGGCGATACGGGCAGTATGTTCATCGGGCTTGTGATTGCAGCGCTCGGGTTGGTGAGTTCACAAAAAACGGCGGTTAGTTTCGCAATATTGACCCCGCTTATTGCCTTGGGCTATCCTATCATCGATACTGCAATGGCCATCATTCGAAGAGCCAAAGCCAAAAAAAATATCTTTGTTGCTGACCGAGAACATATTCATCACGTACTTTTATCTTACGGTTATAGCCATCAAAAAACCGTTATTGTATTGTATGTCATATGCCTTTTTTTTGGCGTTATGGCATTTCTGTTTGCCACATTCAATCGTTTCAATACATTTATAATGGGCGTTTTATTTTTCGTGGCCCTTTTTACTTTCTTGTTTGTCAAATTCATATCCATCATTAAAATGCAAGCCGACGGACAATTGGATCCAAATGCAGAGGCCCACGAAAAATCAACGACCGACAAATCGGAGACTGTCAACTGAAATCGGTTTTATTTTACATAAAAACATTTTTAATTTTTTTAATACTGTCGCAAAGCGTTAAAGGGCAGGAAAATGAAAACAATTATCCGTCCAATTACCTATATCTTGATCATTGGGCTTATAGGTATATCACGATCCTAGAAGATCGTGGTTTTTTTCGCACATTATTTATTTCGGTAAAACCCTATAAACGGATGGACGTAGCAAAAGAACTTCATACAATCGAAGAAACGAATTTGACTGCAATTGAAAAGCGCTGGATTAATATTTTAAAACAAGAATTTAAAACAGAACTGGCGATGTTGTCTTCTGACAATTATGATGATATTGCGATTGATTCCAGAATTACATTAGGAATTCGTTCCTACAGGCAAGATACCGACAATGAAATCGACGGCGCTTTATTTCCAGAAATTAGCTATTCAATGCGACATTTTTCTGCGGCTGGAAGAGGCCGGATTGATAACGGGATTTTAAGTGACACAACTTATTCGGGAAGAAAAACCAAGTATTTTGCCGCTCGTCTCGAAGAGGCCTACGGTCTGTGGCAATTGGGAAAAATGAATTTAATGATTGGGCGCTTCGGAGAATGCTGGTCTCCATTTTTTAATCGCAGTCTGATCGTTTCAAACAATCCTTACACGTATGAAAAAATCAATTTTTCATTTCAAACAAAACACATTTCATTTAAAAGTTTGTTTTCTAAATTAGACAACCTTCAAAATGCTGTGCGGTATTTTTCAGCACACAGATTGGACATAAAATTGAATAACGGAATGAACTTTGGAATTTCAGAATCCGTGGTCTATGGCGGCGTAAATCAGCCCGTGGAATGGGTCTATCTGAATCCGTTCAATATTTTTGCCGCTTCACAACTCAATGACAAAAAGGAAGCTAATGAAAGCGTTGCTCTGGATTTCTTCATGCCATTCAAAAAAATCAATTTAAGAGGACAGATTTTAATTGATGATTTTATTTTGGACGGACCGGATAAACCCGCCCCCAATCGAAAAACATCTTCCGACAGGCTGGGTTTTTTGTTTGGCGTTCAACTGAATAGAATTGGCATCGGTGAATCTCAAATAAGTATGACCTATGAACGGGTAGGAAGTTACACATATAATGTTAAACAAAAACGCCCGTGGCAGGCTTATACTTACCATGAACGCGGGCTTGGAAGCAGCAAGAATGACCATGATTTGTGGACGATTAACTATCAGTTTTTTGGTATACCTAAATTCATTATGGCTCTGGAACTCTTTTTTGACCGACAAGGCCAACGCACGCTGCAGAGCAACGATTTTGAGGATTCCACTTTTGTCAAGCTGCCATTTCCATCAGGTTTGGTACAAAAAAAAATCGGATGTTTTGTGAGTACTTTTTATCAACCAACAACCACACTATCGGCCGATCTCATTCTTGGATTTAACAGTTTCCGGCAGTATAAACACCTTTCAAAAAATAAATTTTTTTTTGTTGGATCGATAGGCTTTAACTGGATAATTCAATACTCCCGAGAAATAAAATAAAATGGAACAAGAAAAACCAAAGAACAAATCGTCCATTAAACAAAATATAATTATTTCTATTAGCAGCGTATTTGTTTTATTGATCATAATGGAAATAATTTTAAGGATCGTCGGTTATGGAAATGTGGAAACGTATCTACCCGATCAGCAACTGATATGGCGATTAACTCCTAATCAAAAAACATATACAAAATTTGGCAAGAAGCCTGTTTATATAAATTCGGTGGGGCTGCGGGATCGTGAATTTGAAAAGACAAAACCAACCGGCACTTTCAGAGTTCTTGTTTTAGGCAATTCGTGTACTTATGGATGGGGTGTTGGTCAAGAAGACACCTATTCAAAAATTTTGGAAAAACAACTATCAAACAACTATCCGTCAAAAAAAGTTGAAGTGATCAATGGTGGCGTAACAGGATATTCAATTGCGCAAGAGCTGGAATACTTGAAATCTGACGGAAAAGAATGGACTCCAGATATGGTTTTGATATCGCATACTTTCAATGAAGGCAAAAGAGTCAACCCCAGAAGTCCGCAAGATTTAAAGGATCAGGTTTTTTTTTCAATGAGATTAAAAAATTTTTTAAGAAATATCGCTCTTTATCATTTTGTGGTCGAATATAATTTTTCAAGCCAATATGTGAAATTAGCCAGAAAAGTAACCGAAGATCCGACATGGATTGCCGATGATGCATTTAAAATATACCAAGAAGACCTGCAGAGCATTATCAACGTGGTTAAGCAGATGAACGCTAAACCTGTATTTTTGATCACTGTAACAAAAAACCAAATCAACGCCGATGATTGCGCAATCAGGCAATTATCCGTACTTCAAAGGAGACAATTTCCAGGCTGTCAGTTTGCCGTATGGCCAGGGCGGCGCAAGCCTGTATCTGTTTTTGCCAGCGGAAGGCGTCTCGCTCAACAGCTTTCTCGGCGGAGTGACGTTCCAAAACTGGCAGCAAT
>JABWBZ010000324.1 GCA_013359335.1 bacterium | reverse complement strand
TGCCGAAGCTATTGGTCTAGCCGACATTATGTTTGGAGATATCCTGCAAAGTAAATTGCGGTTAATTAACCGATGGGTGACTCATTCAGCTGATAGACTTACAGTTCTGACCCATTTTCAACTTAATAAGGTTAGAAAAGGGTTGAAAGTGCTAAGAAAAATTCACGTAATACCCCGGGGAGTTGACACGAAAAAATTTATTCCCAGTGGTGAAAAATTACAAAAAGGAAAGCCGGTAAAGTTTTTTAATATAGCCTACATTCATCCCGTAAAGGATCAGGTAACACTGCTTAAAGCATTCAAAATTATTTCCGAATATATAGATGCCACCCTTGTCTTGATTGGTATTGATTACGAAAATAGGAAAATTCATTCATTAGCCGACGAATTGGGGCTTTCGAATAAAGTTTTTTTTGAAGGATTCATACCGCATGATAGTATAAGCCGGTACTACGCCTCAGCTGACATTTTATTGCACACTTCGCGTTACGAAAGCCAGGCAGTAACAGTTGTGGAAGCAATGGCAAGTGGCGTTTTAGTGTGCGGCACGCACGTGGGAATGATGGCCGACCTTTCTGGCAAATGTTGCATTACAGCGCCTGTACAGGCTCCTGCAATTCTTGCTCAAAAAATAATTAATTTATTAACGCAGCCGGATGAACAGGTCAGACTCAGGGCATCAGCACTGGAGTGGGTTAAAAAACATTCTATATCATGGACGGCGCAACAATATATGTCATTGTATGCTCAGTTACTTAATGAATAGGGTCAACCCATGAAAGCGCAGAATCAGTCTTTTGTTATCCCAATTATCGATTGAATAATTTCTGTAATTCCTCATACTTTTTAAAAACCATTTCCGGTGTATACCGTGACAGACAATGCGTATCGCTATATTTACATTTTGCCGCCATGCACGCACCGCATGGCAAATCTCCCGAATGTAAACATCGCGAATGCGATCCGATGGGTGAAGACCAATCATGACGGCTTGAGCCAAACAGCCCAACGGTAGGCACACCTGAAACCCAGGCGATGTGCATTAAACCTGAATCTTCGCTAATAACTGCCGAAACCATTTGCATAATCGCTAAAGCCATTCCAAGAGAAGTCTGGTTAACCAAATTAATAGCGTTCATTCCCACTGTTCTAATCAGATAATCTGCTTTTTCTCTAATACGATCAGTTCCAAGAAAAAGAAACTTTACAGGTCCGGATGCCTGAATTAACTTTGACAATTGTATGTAGTTTTGAATGGGCCAGTTTCTTGTTTCAAATAATCCCGCCGGATTCAAAATGATTAGTTTTTCAGAACCATTCCAGCCGTTTTTAATTAATAAATTTTTACCTTGATTGAGCAAATGAACGGTCACAGGGATTTTGAAATTTAATTCTAATTCAGCAAAGCCGATACGTTTAAAAGTTTCAAGTACCCGTACACCAGCCGGATTTGGCGAAAAACGATCGAATTCGCCCCACGAGGAAGGCCCGGCAATTCTCCGAATCAAACGGCTTATTCTATTCCGTTGTAGATCGATGATCACATCATATTTATGTCTCCTAATCTTTAGTCCCCATTGCAGCGTTTCAATCAATTTTTTTACCGCTAAATTAGAAAAGTGCATACCAAAAATTTGATTGAAGATCATTACTCCTTCAGGTAATTCCTCATTAGAGTGAACCGTTAAGTAATCGATTTGAGTTTCGGGATATTTTTCATGTAAAGAAGCACATGCCGGGAAAGTTATGGCGATATCTCCAATTGCATAAAAGCGTATGATTAAAATTTTTTGAGGCGCTTTTGTCTCTCGCCATGGCCGAAAAGAGCGCTGTTCCTTTATATGATCATATTGCATGGATTTTTGTTACGGTTTCAAGGTCTAATGTTTCATACACATTCGGAATGTTTTTATCATGGTGGCTTAATATTATCGTCGTTTTATCTTTTCGATCAATCCAGAGATTTTCCCACAATTCTTTTTCTAAACTAGTTTCCAGCATTGCATTAGCTTCATCCAGAATTAGGATGGCCGGATTGGTCAGAATAGCCCTGGCAATCGCAATACGTGACTTCTGGCCTCCACTCAACGTGAACCCGCGTTCACCAATTACGGTTTCTAAGCCGTCGGGTAAATTTTCATAAAAATTTTGCAAGCAGCAAATGCGCAGCGTTTCGGTGAAACGAATTGCATCATAAGGGCGATAAAGTAAAATATTTTCGTACAACGTTCCTTGAAATAAAAAAGGATCTTGTCCAACATATCCTATTTGCCGGCGAAGGTTTGTAAAACCCCAATCGGATAATTCCTTCTCGTCGATTAAAATTTTTCCGTTGTCGGGCGCATAAAATCCCATCAAAAGACTAGCAATGGTCGACTTGCCGCTACCCGATGGTCCTTTTATCAGAAGCCACCCGCCCGCGCCTAATATAAAACTTAGCTCTGAAATGACTTTCCGTTTTTCTGAATATCCGAAAGATACATTTTTAAATGCAATTTGCCCAAGTAATTGTGACGAATTATGAAATTCACGAGTTGCCGTTTCATCGGCATGGCCAATCACAGACATGGCGCGTTCGATGGCCGCCAATATAGCTTGAAAAGAATATAGCAAATGTCCGGTTGCAAGAATGGTTATAGTCATTGAATAGGCGTACATATAAAAAGCAATACTTCCGCCGATGGTCCAGTTCGGTATTGGAGTCTGAGTAATGGTGATGTAAAAAATTAATAACAAAATGCTGGATAGAATAAAACGAATCAATTGATTGATGCGCGGGTTTAATTTTCCGGCAGCCATCTCTGTTCGAAAAGCATGTCGCTGGTACTCCTTGTATCTGTCGAGAGTCGGTGTGGACAGATCAAAGGCTTTTATTTCTCTGATGGCGACAAGCGACTCCTCAAATAGAGCATTGGCCAATGCATGTTCATTTTGAATTTGAGCTGAGTAGCTTCTGAATTTTTTGATATGATGTGCTATGAGAGGAAGTGTACACATAATCGCACTCAAAACAATCGCCGTCGCGATGATATGAATGGTAGACATTAATATGATGCAGCCGAAGATGACCAACAGGTTCTGAAATAAGGGCGCAAGAATGCCTGAAAACGTGTGCTGTATTTTTCCGATATCTTCAGTGATTAATGATGTGAACGTTCCCGTTTTTGAGGTTCTGTGAAAACCCAAAGACTTATTAAGGAGCGCCTTAAAAAAATCGGCTCGCATGGAATTTCTTATTTGAAAACTCAATTTTTGTGTGATTCTCGCGATGAAAAAATCCATACTTGCGGAACCGGCAAAAACAATAATAAGAAGAAAAAAAATAACGTTGTGATTTACCGATGGCACCCATGAACCATAACCTGCATCGACTATCAATTTAAG
>JABWBZ010000323.1 GCA_013359335.1 bacterium | reverse complement strand
GCGGAAGCATGCAAATGGCTATGCTTGCCGAAAGAGGAGATTATGAGATCTTCTATGGTGATCTTGCTTCTGTTTCTTTTTCGACGTATTTGATTGAAACTGTTTCCATTCGTTATGCGCCGTCGATGGCGATATTTAATCATGTGGCGCTCCGTTCGGGTGAATTGAAGAGCGCTTGCATTATGGCGGCGTCTTCGAATGAAAATGATGTTTCGCAAGATGGAATAGCGCTGGCGCCTTTGCCGTTTGCAGTGAAGGAGCAGAAAAAAGTTACCGCGATTTTATCGGACAAAATAAAAGTCGATACAACGGGGGAGTTTTCAGATTTCAGTGTGCTGCATTTTGCGACGCATGCCATCAATAATCTCGATAAACCGGAACAGTCGTTTTTGTGGATTCCCAATCCATTGCAAAATGAACCGCGTTTAACTGTAGGGGAAATTGAGAAAATGAAATTGAAAACGGAACTCGTTGTACTATCGGCGTGTGAAACGGCATCCGGACAGTTGCTCCGGGGCGAAGGCATGCTGGGATTGACGCGGGCTTTCCTGGCGGCCGGAAGCCGGTCAGTCGTATCGACGGCATGGAAGGTCAATGACGCGGCCGCCGCTTTTTTTATGGAGCGCTTTTACATCCATTGGGTCGAATCCTTCGACACAGCCGGCGCGCTGCGTTCTGCAAAAAAAGACATGATCGGCCATGAGGAATGGCGGCAGCCAACATTTTGGGGAGCATTTGTGTTATGGGGATTTTAGTCGTGTGAAAAAAGACATGTTGATATAGTCAAAGGAAAATCCTATTTTGGGGCGTTTCAGGAATCATGCATTAATTCAGGCTTATTTCACCTAACCGTAACCGTATGAATGCGGCGTTTTTTTTGGTTGGAACCAATGTAAAGCCATGTTTTGTCGACCCGAAGGAAGTGGTGTACATTGGACGCGCGTTGGAAAATACCATTGTGCTGCAATCCCCGTACGTCAGCAGAAAACACGCTTCGATCCGTTGCCAGAATGATCAGTTTCTTTTGTCCGATTTGCAAAGCACCAACGGAACTTTTGTGAACACTGAAAAAATTACTCAAAAGCTTCTGGACGTTGGCGATAAAATCCGCGTGGGCAGTTTTATTTTGAATTTTCTCGATCGAAAAACGCTGTTGGATCGGTACGGACACTGGGCTGAAATTGCCACGCTCGATGAGGCCGTGACGACGGAAATCAACCGCGTTAAGAATGCGTTGTCGGATTTATCGGGTAAGTTATCGTATCTGAATCCGATTGAATTGATCCAGATGATTAACCTCGGCAAAAAAACCGGCGTTTTGTCGATCGTTGGCGATAACGGCGGTGAAGGAACGATTAAAGTCAACAATGGCGAAATTTATTCGGCGGCTCACACCCACAGTGGAAAAAATCTTCAGGGAGAACACGCCGTGTACCGGATTCTGACGATCAAAGAAGGCAGCTTTATTTTTAAATTTAAAGATCCCGAAAATCTGAGTACGCACGAAATGATTCCGATGTCAACGATGAATCTTTTGATGGAAGGCTGCCGGCTGATGGACGAAGGGCAAATTTGAACATTATTAACTTATATAAACAATCGATGGAGACTGTAATATGGCTAAAGTAGATATGGTAATGCCGCAGATGGGTGAAAGTATTGCCGAAGGCAAGATTCTCAAGTGGCATAAAAAAATCGGAGACAAAATTGCCAAAGACGAAACGGTTTTGGAAATAAGTACGGATAAAGTGGATTCGGAAATTCCTTCGCCGTCAGCTGGAATCCTGGCGGAAATTCTGGTGCCGGAAGGCGAGACAGTTTCAGTCGGTACATTGATTGCGCGGATTGAAACGGACGCTTCGGCGACAGTTTCCGCTCCTGCAACGACGCCGGCTCCGAAAGCTGAAGTCAAGGTTGAAGCAAAAGTAGAAACGAAACAGGAATCGCCGATGCATTTCTCCAGTTCCATCGACGATTTTCAGAAACAAACCGTCGCCGCTGTGACCACCAACGTTGCAGAAACCGTAACGGCCGGGGGCAACGGATCGCGTTTTTATTCTCCGCTCGTACGCAATATTGCCAAAGTTGAAGGTATTTCGGTTGCCGAATTGGAAACGATTCCCGGTACCGGCTTGAACGGGCGAGTGACTAAAAATGATATTCTGGCTTATCTTACCAAACGTCCAAAAGGCGGCATGGTTACGCCAACCGTTGCGGCGTCAAAACAAGCGGCGGAAGTCAAATACGGATTTAACCGCGAACGTTCGGAATTGATCGAGATGAACAATATCCGCAAACTGACGGCGGAGCACATGCGGCGCAGCATCGATACGTCGGCGCACGTTTATTCGCTCACTGAAGTCGATATGTCGCACGTCGTCAAATTCCGCGACAAACATAAAAATGCATTTGAAAAACGCGAAGGCTTTAAATTGACGTTCACGCCTTTTCTGATCGACGCGATGGTCAAGGCCATCAAGGATTTTCCTATGATCAATATTTCCGTCGAAGGCAATACGATCATCAAGAAAAATTACGTCAATATCGGCATGGCCGTTTCCATTGAAAATAATACGGCGCTGATAGTGCCGGTGATTAAAGACGCAGACACATTAAATCTTACGGGTATTTGCCGCGCCGCCAACGATCTGGCGCTCCGTGCCCGTTCAAAAAAATTAAAACCGGATGAAATTCAGGATGGTACGATTACGTTGACAAATATGGGCGTTTTCGGAACGACCGCAGGATTTCCAATCATCAATCAACCGCAAGTGGCGATTATGGGCGTTGGGGCGATCAAAAAACGCCCGGTGGTCATTGAAAACGAAGACGGGGAAGACGCCATTGCGATTCGCCCGATCATGTACGCGTCATTGTCGTACGATCATCGCGTGGTCGACGGCGCGCTCGGCGGACAATTTATCCAACGCGTGGCGTATCATCTCGAAAATTTTGACGTGAATACGCCGTTATAAATTCTAAATATGATGTGGCATTGAAACTGGGCTGTCTAAAAAGCATCTCTAAGGTCATGCCGAGCGGAGCGAGGCATCCGTTAAAGCGAAATATACGCTTTGCAGATTTCTCGCTGACGCTCGAAATGACTCGCGGAAAGCTTTTGGGACAGCCCCTTTTTATCTATGAAAACCTTCGACCTTTCTCTTTACGTGATTGCCGATCCTTCCGTGAGAGGAAAGTATCCTCTGACCGAAGTTGTCCTCCGTTCGTTGGAAGGCGGTGCGACCATGATTCAATTGCGTGACAAACATCAGACTACACGCGCCATGATCGAAACTGCAAAATTATTATTGGCCATGGCGCAACAGTTCCATGTGCCGCTGATTATCAATGATCGCGTGGATGTTGCGTTGGCTGTGAATGCAGACGGCGTTCATCTCGGCGACGAC
>JABWBZ010000322.1 GCA_013359335.1 bacterium | reverse complement strand
AGACACCGGTTCGGGAATGAACGAAGAGACGAAGAAGAAAATATTCGATCCGTTTTTTACGACTAAGGAAGTGGGCAAAGGAACCGGGCTGGGTATGTCCATCGTGTGGGACATTTTGCAGAAACATAATGCCAAGATCGGGATGACTTCTCAAGTAGGGGTAGGTACAGAATTCGTTATCCAAATGCCGATTTTGGAACAATTGGACAATAAACGTCAAAACAATAATTGATTTTTTAATCTGAGAAAAACAATGACGTATACTCATCCCTTTAGCAAACTCTTTTCGAGTCTGATTATTACAATTAATCTTATATCGTCTTTGGGAGCCGATCAAGCTTGCAATGAACAAGCAAAAAAAAGGGTTATTTTAACCAACCAGCTTACCATAATAATTTTTGTGCTGGGTATCATTACCATGATAGGTTTTATTTTCTTTACTGGAGCATGGTCAAAAGGATCAATAGCGCTTTATATTGGATTGTTTATAATTTCGTTCGTACCAATTCTAAACAAACATCATTTTGAGAAAATTTCGAAGCTTCTTCTTTTGCTCTTACTTAGCTGGATTCCAATATTTTCTGCAGGGGGCATTGCGAATACTCCGGAAGCGATGAGGGCATCCGGAGACTGGCAATTTGTAGCCATGTTTGTTCCCATTCTTTTATTCGAATCATATGAAATTAGATTGCGTATCTTGGGAATTGTATTTGTAATCGCGTCATATTTTTCTATTTATGCAATTCATCCCTGGCTCAATTCAAGCACTGATTACAATGCGGCGGTTAATTTTCTTTGGCATATTACCTCAACTTTAGCTCTATTAGGTGTGGCATCCGCATTTATCCTATCTCTTCGATTGGATTTATCGATTATTGAAAAAAGCGAGGCGAAATACAAGAATCTTTCTGAAAATCTCGATATACAAGTCAAAGAACGTACGGCTCAGTTACTCCAATCCGAGAAACTATCATCCATCGGCCAGATGGTGGCAGGTGTGGCGCATGAAGTCAATACACCACGAGCTACAGTAGATCAACTGCTCGTCGTAACCAATAAAAAAGTAGATAAGATCATCGCCTCCGATAGCATCCCTGAGATCAAAATTCACGCTACCGAGATTAAGACCAATGTCCTTCCTCCGATGGAGATGGCCATCACCCGTATCGGTGTGCTCACCGACGGACTACTCAACTTCACACGCAAAGATCATAAAGAGATGAAAGCATCCGATCTGCATCAGATTTTGGATTCGGTAATCGTATTACTTAGAAGCCAGTTTCACAACGGGATACATATCGTCAAAGAATACGGGACTATACCTAAAGTCGTGTGTTATCCCGGGCAGATCAACCAGGTCTTTATGAACATACTGACCAATGCGGCGCAGGCGATGCCGGATGCGGGCGGTGATATCGCTATCAAAACATGGCAAGAGAATCACCACGTGAACATCAGCATTATGGATACGGGTTCAGGGATGAGTGAGGAAACGAAGAAAAAAATCTTTGATCCGTTTTTTACGACCAAAGAAGTGGGTAAAGGGACGGGACTGGGCATGGCTATCGTGTGGGATATTCTCCAAAAGCACCGGGCAGCCATCGATGTAAAATCGGAATTGGGAAAAGGAACTACTTTTTGTATAGGGATTCCACTGGATCGTAGTAACTAATTCGTCATTCTAACTTCGTATAATAAAAATTTAGCGATTGAGTCCTTTTGCATTGTAATTCACTTTTTAGTGCCGCTTGTTTAAACAACTTCCAATGACAATCACTCCACTAAAGGAGAAACCATGAAGCGCGACGTTTTATTGTGTGTCGATGACGAGCAACAAGTAGTTGATTCGCTTAAATTACTATTTGAAGATGATTTTGACGTTATCACGTTTACTAATTCTAAAGACGCTCTCGAAGAATATATCAAGAACACCGATATCATCGCCGTAATCAGCGATCATCGTATGCCCATGATGAACGGATTGCAAATGTTGATCAAAATGAAAGAGGCATGCCCTGACCGCAAAACATTTAACATTATTTATTCCGGATACTCCGAGTTAGAAGGTGAAATGTCCAATATGATTGCCGCCAAAGTCATCAGTGAATTTTTGACTAAATCTTGTCCTTCAAGAATGTTGATGAGCGTCGTTATTGAAGGCGTGAAGAAAATTAAAAAGATGAGAGTGAAAGAAGCAGAAGTTTTATAGTTATTTTTTTAACCCTATTAGCAAAATATTGAAAGAGAAAAGCATATGAACGCCGATATGGTGATACGCTTTTTTGAATTCCTTTTGCCGAAAGAGGCTCTTGAAAATGAAGAAATTCGCCGTCTTTCTGTAATAGTAATTGCAATTACTCTGATATTCCTTCCGCTAGCATCTATTTACAGCCTTATTTATTGGATGCTTGGCAATTGGATTTCAGGAACCTTGCTAGCTCTATACGCGATAGTTCTCCTAATGATTTTAACTTGCTTTAGAAAATTTGGCTCGTATGCGATTTGGAGTCGTGTGATTGAAGTCGGTGTATTTGTTAATCCCTTGGCCGCCTACCTAACATCCGGCAATGTAGGTTTTTCTGTTATGTTTTGGTTTCTTTACGCACCCATGACGGCGATGATGACCACCAGCACTCGCTGGACAATTATTTGGGCTTTTGGAGGATTTACGACTGTAACGGGCATGAATGTTTGCGTTGCGTTGTTTGATATCCCGATGTTCAATTTATTGGATCATACGAACACCAAACTCATGACTTTCCTTGACTGGTTTCATTTTTTTGGCGTTTATCTCTCAGTTTTGATAGTCGTGATAGTATTTGAAGTTGGTAGAAAAAAAGCTGTCAAAGCAGAACGGGACAGTTATGAAAAAATGATTCAAGCAAAGAACCAACTTTCACAATCGGAGAAATTATCCTCAATCGGCCAAATGGTCGCCGGGGTCGCTCACGAAGTCAACTCCCCAAGGGCCAGCGTTGATCATTATCTGACGCTCACCGAAAAACAAATCGATAAAATTCTGGCCGTCCCTCAATTACCCGATACCGCCAAATCGCCCGCTACCACCATCAAGGATTCTTATCTCCCGTCCATGAATTTAGCCGTCACGCGGATCGGTGAACTCACCAATGGCTTGCTCAATTTTACGCGCGCCGATCATAAGGAAATGAAAGAAGCGGACTTGCACCAAATCATGGACTCCGTCCTGGTCTTACTCAAAGGAAAACTTCATAATCGGATTCAAATCAAAAAGGATTATGGAGATATTCCTCAAGTAATGTGCTACCCCGGACAGATCAATCAGGTCTTTATGAACATACTGACTAATGCTGTGCAGGCGATGCCTGAGGCTGGTGGCGATATTACCATTAAAACATGGCAGGAGAATCATCACGTGAGCGTTAGCATCCGAGA
>JABWBZ010000321.1 GCA_013359335.1 bacterium | reverse complement strand
TCTTTCAACACGTCTTCTTCGCTGCGCCCCGATTGTTTCGCTTTGTTCGCAACAAGACTCGTCAACCGTTGCGTTTTGGTCGCACCCGGTAAAAGATTATTCACCGTGATGCCAAATGGAGCCACTTCGACGGACAATGTTTTAGACCAATTCGCCACTGCGCCGCGGATCGTATTGGAAACGCCCAGACTCCGAATAGGTTGTTTGACTGAAGTTGAAATAATATTGATAATGCGTCCGTATCGTTCTTTTTTCATTCCGGATAAAACGGTTTGAACCAAAACTTGATTACAAATCAAATGTTGTTGAAAAGTATTAATGAAAGTTTCCGCCGACGCATCGGTAATGGCTCCGCCCGCGGGACCACCGGAATTATTCACTAAAATATGAATCGGCGAATAACTCTTTAAAAAAACATCTACACGATTCTTTAATTCATCCGGCTTACTAAAATCAGCAACGATATATTGATGGAGTTGTCTGCGGCTCGTATCAAGTTCATCGCAAACTTTACGCAGGGCATCTTCATTCCGGGCAACCAAAACTACATTGGCGCCTGATTTCGCCATGTGGACGGCAATCGCTTTTCCAATTCCCTGCGTACTCCCGCACACGAATGCATTTTTATTATCCAGCCTGATTTCCATACACACCTAATATCAAAATTCGAAATCCGAAATCTATAATTATTTTTGTCCGTAATAAAATCCAAGATTTTTTTCTATATCGTCGGGTAATTTCGGCAATGCCGATCTCGGAATTAAAAATGTCGAAAGATTGAATAAGTCGGTAAACACCTTATGCTGCTCGGTTGTGATGCGCAAATAATCATGCCCGGACGAACCTCCCGTCCCGATCTTGGTTCCGATCATCCGATGCACCATCAACGTATGGCGGTAACGCCAGGTGGTAAACAATTCATCGATGTCAATGAGAGCCGTCAAAAATTTAAACGGTAAATGCAAAATCGGTTGGTCGCGGTAAAGGCAAATGAGCAGGGCAGCCTGCGTCGCACGATGCGATAATCGCCGGAAACCCTCTTTCACTAATTGCTCGTGCTTGGATGCATCAAACACGGCTTCAAAATTTTCGCGAGTTTTTTCAAGTTGTTTGATCTGTTCGTTTTTTTCATTATCAGAAAGTCCGGAATGAGTTTGGATAACTTTTCGGTCATTATCTAACATTTTATCGACGGCGGCTTTGTATGAATTCCAGAAATTGAAATGTTTAAATTCCAAAAACGGTGTACGTTCAAGCCATTTCTCGACCAGATCAAAGAGCGAAACTGCTTCTTCAGATTTTCGGATCAGTTCCTGATGTTCTTTCGACAAACGCGTGTGATAAGCAAATTGATTGTACATCTTCCGCTGAGCCGGTTTTAAACCGAGCAAATTTTCGATCAGGCGAAATTGAACGCTCTGAAATCCGGACGCGGGCATTAGGATATCGCGGAAGTCTAGAAAATCCAGCGGCGTCATCGTTTCAAGAATGCGCAATTGATCGATAAGCAATTTCTGAATTTCGGTGACGCGCTGCAGGCGTGCCACGGCGACGCCGATATTTTTTTCGTCAACGCTTTTCTTTTCAAAACATTCGGCGACCGAATGGAGTTCGTGCAAGATTTGTTTGAACCACAACTCGTACGCCTGGTGCACGATGATGAATAACATCTCGTCGTGCGCATGCATGTTGTATTCATCGCTTTTCGGCCATTGCGCCGAAAGCAACTGATCGAGTTTTAAATAGTCGGAATAATAAACAGGAGGAAAAGGTTTTTGCATTTTATTTTCCAAAATTTTCTTCAAACGATTTGACTTTATTTAACCGGCGCACGTGGCGTTCGGCGTTGGAAAACTTCGCTCTCAAAAAAGATTCGGTAATTTCCACCGCAATATTTGGCCCGATAATCCGTGCGCCCAGCGTCAGCACGTTCATATCGTCGTCCTCCACGCCTTGATGCGCGGAAAACGTATCGTGGCACAATCCGGCGCGAATGCCTTTGAATTTATTGGCCGCCACCGTTGCGCCGACGCCGCTCCCGCAAATGATGATGCCGCGTTGCGCGCTCCCTTTCAAAACTTCCCGCGCTACGGCAGCCGCATAATCCGGATAATCCGCCGCTTCGGTACCGTGCGTCCCGAGATCAATCACCTGGTGACCGTTTTTTTTCACTGTTTCGATGATCGTTTGCTTCAATGGAAATCCGCCGTGATCGCATCCGATTGCAATAACCATAATCATGGCCTTTAAAATTTAAATTAGATTTGAGTTTGTGTGTACAGAAAATTGAGCGCGCGGGCATAAACAAAAAAAGGCTCTGATGAGCATCGGAGCCTTTTTCTATAGTGGTATAACGTTTATTGCTTGAACATGTCGGCGTTTTTCTGAGTGAATTGTTTCCATTTGTCCGGAACGTTTTCGGCTGCAAAAATCGCTTCGACCGGGCACTCCGGTTCACAGGCGCCACAATCAATGCATTCGTCCGGATGTATGTATAATTGATCCCATCCCTCAGAATCATAAATGCAATCGACCGGGCAGACTTTAACACAAGCCGTATCTTTAACGCCGATACAAGGTTCACAGATAACGTAGGCCATGACGCGCTCCTAATTTTAGTAATGATGGACTGTGTGTTTTCCCAATTCCTAAGCCATTCAAATCGAAAAAAAATTACTGAATCTCACACCAATAGTCAAGCAGAATTTAAGCCCGCATTTCCTTCGTTTACTGTTCACCACGGCAACAATATCCGGCGGCTCTCAAAAAAAATTATCCGAAATCCTGTTGAATATATAGCCCAACCATATAATACCGCTCTACCGGAAGCGCGAATATTCTCCCGATATGTGGAAATCATCCTCGAAAACCCCGTTTGGTAAATATAGTGGTTTCTTAATACTTCGGTAGCAGCACAGCATCCATACACTATTGCTCATACATCATTGCCGCACTAATAGCGGGATATAACCACGTTGAGGTACGAATGTTTGCGGACGTGGTTGTGAAGTATGACGAGCAAAGACTGTTTCTCCTTTATTGTGCAGCAGTTCTACATTGAGGGGGTGGTGTGGTAGTGATGCCTCGTGCTCAAATTCAACACGAATATAATTTTCTGTCCAACCCGACCACAGACCGGTTAAAGAATTGTATTGTTCAGGAATGACGGTGTAAACCTCGCCAAGACACGAATCGTAAAAATGTTGTTTTTTTTCTGCTGAAAGTGTACGCAGACGCGCCGAACGTTCTGCACGTATTCTGCCAGAAACAGCGTGCCCTTGGCGGCTTAATTCTGCAGCCGGAGTATTTTCTCGTTCGGAATAAGAAAATACGTGAAGGTAAGAGATTGGCAGCGATTGGATAAAAGTAAACGTTTCTTCAAATTGTTCGTCTGTTTCGCCCGGAAAACCCACAATAATGTCTGCTCCT
>JABWBZ010000320.1 GCA_013359335.1 bacterium | reverse complement strand
TGGCCATGAACATCGCCACGACGCGAGCCATTCTCTCCAACGGCGGCAATGCCCGCGGCGGAAGCCCGTCGGAAAACCTGATCATGATCAACCAGGCGACGCTCAGCCATCCGTATCACAGCGAGAACACCGCCGGCAACGGGCTTTTTACAATCGTCGAAACGGCCGTGATGAAACGTTTGTACTTTTCCAGCGGCGGTTTTTCTGTGAAGTACGGTAATGCGCTGTCCGGTGTGTTAGATATTGAAACAGAAAATCGTATTCAGCAAAACCGGTTGAATCTTGATTTGAATATGGTTGCAGCCGGCGGCGGGCTCCAGCGGGTCTTGAATGATAAAGTCAATGTGCAGCTTTATGGAAAGAAAACAACGACCGATATTTTATTCAAATTTAACAAGCCGTCGTTTGATGTGGTTGAAGATCCGACTTCGTCGAATATTACCGGAATCGTTAACTACAATTATTCAAAGACCGGCCTGATTCAATTTTTCGGACTCTACAGCGACGACGCGCAGAAATTCGATCTGACGCTGCAATCTAATAAAAGCCGGTACGAGTTGACGTCATCGAATCAAGTAGCAGGACTCCTGTGGTCGGACGTTGTCAGGAAATCCTGGTTTTCAAAAACGGCTGTATCTTTTTCTGGATATAATAACCGTTGGGAATTCTCCGACTGGTATCGCGATAATTACGAATACAATATGAAATTGAGATGGGACAACACGCTTGAAATCAATTCAAAGATGATTCTGCTATTCGGATCAGAAGGGTATCTCGACCGGTACGACATGAACTTTTTACTTCCGAAACGGCGCAATGAATTTTATGCCGGCGCCGACAGCGTCCGGATTCGGAGCAACGATCATTCATTGGTGCAAGGCAATTATGTGGAAATGCAAAACAAATTGTCGAGACTGTGGTCGTTGTCGATGGGCATCCGTGAAGATTATCATTCGTTATCGCAATCGCTGACGGCCGATATCCGAGGATCGGTGGCGAATGAAATTGCATCGAATACGTTTCTGCGTTTATCCGCCGGAACGTTTCATCAATATCCCGCCATTACGTTGTATGATAAAAATTCCGGCAACCCGGATTTAAAACCGATGCGCGCGATTCATACGGTCGTCGGATACGAAAAAATTGCCGATCCGATTCAATTGAAAATCGAAGGTTATTATAAATGGTACGCGAAGTTGCCGCTGGAAGATGAACAGAAAAATTATACCAGCAAAGGCCGAGGATTTGCGCGCGGTGTCGATGTGTTTTTTAAAGGAGTTTTGGGGCGCACGTCCGGCTGGATATCATACAGCTTTATTCAGACGCAGCGTTCAGAACTGGATGTTTTAAACCGACGACCGACGATTTATGATATTACCAACAATATCAAGATTGTCCAGAAAACACGATTGGGCAAAGGATTTGAATGGTCATCGACAGCGCGCTATGCGAGCGGCAGGCCTTTCACGCCGGTCGAATCGGGCGTTTATGATGGACAGTACTGGACGCCGGTTTATGCCGCTAAAAATTCCGGCCGCTTTCCGGCGTTCAAACGCTTTGATTCGCGCATTTCAAAACTCTTTTTCTTCGGAGAACGAAAGTACGTTGTTGTGTACATCGAAGGGCTGAATGTTTTTGGATTTAAAAATATCCTGGATTACAGTTACTCCGAAAATTTTGCACAACGCAGTGAAGTTAAGAGTTATTTCAGTAACCGAACGGTCGTTATCGGATTCAGTGCGAGTTTATAAATGCGATTGTAGTTGAACCGTTAATTCAATATTTTAAAAAGGAGGCTTTATGGATGATCGGGAAAAGCTTCAGCAAGCTGAGCGCCGCGTTTCGGAATTGAAAAGTTTTTACAGTCATTTGATTACGTATATTCTGATCAATATCTTAATGTTCGCCTACAATATGATTACGTCGCCGAATTACTGGTGGTTTTATTGGGTTACGGTCGGTTGGGGATTTGGCGTTTTATCGCATGCGGCTCGCGTATTTTTAATCAGCGGGCGTTTAGGTAAGCAATGGGAAGAAAAGAAAATTCGCGAATACATGGAGAAATAATAATGGAAACAAAATTGGCCCGCCGTGCTCTGCGTGAACTTCTGATGTATTTTGGCATTACATCGGCAGCCGCGTTTGTTTTCGGGAGTCTTTATATTTCCAACTGGACTTGGCAATCGTATCAATTTTCGTTTCTTGTTGCGACCGTATTTTATGTTGTCATGCGGCTGTTACCGGGATATGCGGCGCCGTGGATTTTATCAAAAATTATTCCCAGAACCTTTAAACGTTCCGTCAAAACGGTTGTAATTGAAATGGGCGTATTTGCCATTTCTGGCGTTCTTGGCACGTATATCGTGCTGACGATCATGACATTGATCAGCGGTAAAAATTTTCTCGGTTCTGCGCGCCTCGTTTATACGCAGTTATTTATCGGGTTGATCGTGACGCTGCTTGTGTCGACCAGCATTTATGCGACGATTTTTTACCGGGAAATGATTCGTAAAATGAACGAGGCGCAGCAGGCGAAAGAATTGGCCGTTCAGTCGGAACTTAAAGCGCTGCGCGCGCAAATCAATCCGCATTTTTTGTTCAACACGCTCAATTCCATTTCCGCATTGATCGCCAGCGATCCGAAAAAAGCCGATCGCGTTACGCAAAAACTTGCGGATATTTTCCGATATGTTTTAATTGCCTCGGAGAAAGAACAAGTGACGCTGGAAGAAGAATTGAGTTTTATAGAAAATTATCTGGAAATCGAACGGGTGCGTTTTGACGAGATTTTAAAAATCGAAAAAAATATTGCAGGCGATACCCTGTCGATACCCGTTCCAAGTCTGATTTTACAGCCTATCGTCGAAAATGCTCTCAAACACGGAATCGGTAAAAACATTCAGGGCGGCACGTTGAAACTGGAATCCTTTTTGGAAAATGGTTTTCTCGTCGTGAGCGTAACCGACGACGGTGAGGGATTTGGCCGAACGGGAAAATCCGAAGGCTTAGGAATCGGTTTGTCCAACGTGGATCAGCGTCTTAAGAAAACTTACGGCGAGCAATTTGGCGTGCACATTGAATCCTGCATACCGAGAGGCGTGAGTGTCCAATTGACATTTCCGGCAAAGCAACAGGGCTAAGATTATGGAACCAGCCGTCCTCAAAACGGTGATTGTCGACGATGAAAAATTAGCGCGCGAGAAACTCAAGCGGCTTATCCAGGAATTAAATGATCCGGAACTGCGCGTGATCGGAGAGGCCAAGGATGGGTTGGAGGCTATCGAAAAAATCGAATCGCTCAAACCTGACGTGGTGTTTCTCGACATCCAGATGCCAGGCCTTAACGGATTTGAGGTTGTAAGGAATATAAATTTTGTCCCGGCCGTTATTTTTTCAACGGCGTATGATCAATATGCAATTCGCGCATTTGAAATCAATGCGGCGGATTATCTGCTCAAACCTTATGATA
>JABWBZ010000045.1 GCA_013359335.1 bacterium | reverse complement strand
CACGTAAATTTGATTTCATGAAAAATTGTCATAATAGTTAATTTAATCGAGACAAAACGACATGTAATTGTTAATTTTGTCATGGATCTGAAGGATTAGGCTTGAATATTTTCAAAATTTATATAGATTAACGTGACTTAAAAATCTAGAACAACAAAACACTATGAGAAACTGTTTAAACATCGGATGGATATTTCTTTATGTGAATATATCGTATGGGCAAATTCAGTACAACCCTCATCCGACAAGCGCATTGAATGGTAAAGTTTTAGTATTTTTCAACGGGACGATTGACAGTGCGTACTCATCGCGCGGTAACTTGGCAAACGGTAATGAAAACTTAGAGCAACGAGTCATTGATGTAATTAACGCAGCCAAACAAAGCATCGATCTGACGTCGTACGAATTGAACAGTTTGAATATTGTCGTGGCGCTGTGTAAGGCTCATGAACGCGGCGTGCGGGTGCGGATAATTTTTGACGATGACGCGGCGCCGAAAAATAATTCGGATTTATGGAAAACCGCGCGTCAATTACTGGAGAAACGGTACAAAGTTCCGATCATGAGCGACGCCGGTTGGCCGTGGGTGCAAACTAAAACGAATTTCTACAAAGGCCATCGCGCTCAGATGCATCATAAATTTTTGATCGCCGATTACCTCTCTCCCGATTCTACGGACGACATTGTGATTACGGGATCATACAATTTTACCATCACTGGTTTGGTCAGTATGCAAAACATGGTAAAAATTCAAAGCCGCGCTTTGGCCAAAATTTATACAGAAGAATTTGAAATCATGTGGGGAAGTTCATCGTCAGTTCCCGATACAACACTCGCGCGGTTTCATCAATACAAAAGCAAAGTTTCCGGCAATCAAATTAAAATCGACGGAACATCTATCCAAGCGTACTTTACTCCGATGAATTTGAAAGCCGGAAAAACAAGCTTTCTTGACTTATTGGCCGATCTGGTCACCAAAGAAACCCAGCATGACATTAAAATTTGTGCTTTTTCATTCAGTACCGGAATCGAAATCGACGATGCGATTAAAGAAAAATTTGATAAACACAGCATCGATCTCAAAGCGGTGTTTGAACCTTCTCTCGGAAAACAATATTGGAGTCTGTACGCCGCGATGACGCAAAGCGAGAAATCAAAAAAACCGTGGGACAAAAAAGCGGAGGCCTATTTGGCTGTCGAAGACCGTCATTTGCATCATAAATACTTATTGATCGACGCCGAAAACCCCGACTCCAATGACGTTCCGGTCGTGATTACCGGTTCTTTGAATTTCAGTAAAAACGCCAATGAAGTAAACGATGATAATTTTCTGATTATTCGTGACAAGAAGATTGTCAATCAGTACTTACAGGAATTTTATGCACGGTTCAGACAAGCAAAGAACCATGAAAAATCCTTTAAAGTATCGGATGAAATTAATGAGGCTAATATTGAGGATTAGTATGATTTGAGAATAATTTGTTTATGAAACACCTCCTCGAATAATCCCTTTTTCATATTCACCGCCCACATTTCCAATTCCAAATTCGTCGACGCGCGCAATTTCAAAATCACTTTCCTTGGTTCAATTTTGCACTTAACATTAGTTATCACGCCTTTATGAGTACGGTCCAATCCATCGGCAATGCGGAGCAGGCCTGAAAGTTTACGAACGAGCGCTTGATCTTTCGCCGTTAATGAAGCAAATCCCTCATGTTTTGTTTTCGGATGGCTTTTGCGGTGATAGCGGGCCACGTTGGCTATGATTTCTTTTTCGTGATCAGTAAAACCCGAAAGTTCAGAATTGCGAATCAGATAATACGAATGCCGGTGATGTTGTGCGTGAGAAACAAAAAAACCGATTTCATGCAAAATGGCTGCGTATTCCAGAAACTCGCGTTCCCGCTCGCCCAACTTGTGTAGAGATTTTAATTGATCGAATAACGAGAGAGCGATTCGTACCGTGTGCTCAGCATGTTTGGCATCATTGTGAAATAGCTCCGATAAGCGCAGGACGCTCTTATAACGAATATTGGCCAAATGATGCGCATGATCACCTTGATAAATCCGGTTTTGCAAATAATCATAAATAATTCCTTCCCGCAGTGCAAACTCGGACACCGTCAACCGTTTGATTCGCAGCGCTTTGAACGATTCTTCCAGCACCATCGCACCGGCGACGATCACGTCGGCTCTCCTCGGATCCAGCCCGCGAATCTTCAATCGCTCTTTGGGTGTTTTGGCCTTGAGAATCAATTTGACAACTTCCGACAATTCATCTTTGGTAAAAGAAAAATTATTTAATTGCGTATTTAAGATTTCGCCGCGTTGTCCTTTAATCATATTGGCAATATTCTGAATGGTTCCCGAACTGCCGATGGCAAAGTCGTATTGGTAGCGGCGCATCTCACGGCTCATGGTCGATAAAAATCCGCGAATATGTTCGCGGCATGCTTCGATATCCTTTTCACGTAAAGTATCGCTCGCAAAAAAACGTTGCGTCAGTCGTAGGTGTCCCAGTTTCAGACTATTTGACAACAAAGCTTCTCCGCGTTTGCCGATGAGATATTCTACGCTGCCGCCTCCGATATCGATCATCAAAATCGGGTGATCGAATACCGGCAAGGCCTGCAAAATTCCAAGATAAATCAGTCGCGCCTCTTCGATGCCGGACACGATTTCGACGTCGATGCCGGTGGCGTCATGAATGCGTTTGACAAATTCCGCCTGATTCAACGCCTCTCTCACTGCGCTCGTGGCCACGGCGCGCACCGGCGCATTGAAAGAATGGGCAATGCCGGCAAATCGTTTCAGCGCGGCCACGCCACGCTGCATCGCGTCGGGAGAAATCAATTTCATATCTTTGCCGCCATGCCCTAGCCGGACATTTTCTTTCGCACGGTCAATGATTTTGAATTTGCCGTCGGCCAGAATTTCAACTACGACCAAATGAAATGAATTCGTACCGATATCAATGGCGGCGAGAAACGTGTTTGTCTTTTTACGTTGGCTAATTAATCGGCTGGCGAAATTCATCACTTACCTAGCAGTTTTAATTGTTTCGGAGTAAGAAACCATCTCAATTCCCCAATCGGGCTGTGCTGCAAATTTGATACTTCGATTTTACACAAACTCCCTTTTTTGAAAGGAAGGCGCAGTTTGAGATTGCCAATAAAAAATCCAGCCAAATATCCCATTTCAGGTTCATGACCAACCAAAAGAATATCGTCGCCAGATGTGAAGCGCTTTAAATCGTCGAGTAAATGACTGCGCGAAGCCGGAATGGCTAATGCTTTGCATTCCTGCAGTTTGTTTTTACAATCGAGAACTTCGGCGACGATCTCCGCTGTTTGTTTGGCCCGAAATAAAGGGCTGGTTAAAATTTTTGTGAATTGAATTCCGAGGTTTTTCATTCCTTTTGCTTCCATGCGCATTTCTTTTATGCCTTCTTCCGTGAGCGGCCTCTCAAAATCTGATTTGATCCCCAGCCCCAAGTCAGCCGCAATTCCGTGCCTCAAAAGATAGATATTCATGGCGTTTTGTCTTTAATGATATGTTGAAGTTCTTCTTTGAACCCGATAGAATACCGGCTCCAAAACTTTACAAAATCATGATAAGTATGGACGCGTTCATTCATGCGAATAGACGCCAGTTTGACTAAGCCGGCAATCACGTCTTGCTGCCTGAATTGCCGGTAAGAACCAACCATTCTTTTTGTTTCTTCGACTGTTTCAACGGTTCGGATCAACGGCAACCACGCACTGAGGTGAGATTTGGAAGACTTCTTAATGGCCGACCGCAGCGCATCGATCATCACATCCGCATCGTGAATAGAACCTAATTGGTCCTGCAAATGTTTACAGGTATCGATAAAAGGACGGAGTTTTTTTTCATAACAATTATCGAACATTTCCAAAATATAACGAAGATGCTTTACGGCAATTCGCATTTTATGCAACGCGTCCATTTCCAACGGCCTGCGGCAGACGGCATCAAATTCATAAACCGCCAGCAATTTCGCATCAATCACCTGCCGTGAAAATGCCCGTAGATCCGGTAATTCAGGAACAATCATTATCGGAGATTTAATAACGTCAAAAAAAGTGTTTTCAATCAGAATAATATCGGAACTGGAAAACGCTTCAGTAATTTTGAGGCCTTCGTGTTGGCGTTTTAATCGGTATTGTTCTAGGAAATACCTGACGCCTTTTTGTTCGCGAATACTGATTTTTGGAAGATACGCCGCAATGTGCTCAATGGTAACATCTAGGTCGCGCGCAAGGCCGCATAACCGCGCAAATTTTTTAAAGTGATCAAAAGGCGCCGCTGTATGTTTGATGAAATATGGTGAGAAGATACCAATGCCCGCTCGCAATCTTCTGGTTGCAACCCGAAAATCATGAACGGCGCTTAGTGTCTGACGGCGTTGGATCCGTTCGAATTGCAATTTCCACTGCTGAAAACGGACCGTTAAAATTAGCCGGGCGCCTTCGTCGGCCGGCATTACAGCCGTTGCATGATTTATTTTCCAGGTTAATCCCGTTTTTATCAGGCTCCGAATTTTTTCAATTTGCCGGCATTCGCCAAAGCTAATTCCATGATGTAATAGGATGGAAAATTGCTCAGCTGTCCTTTGGTACATTCCGATTCGTTGAATGCCACAGCATCATCGATTCCACAAACCTTGGAATGCAGCAAGAACGGCACCGGATGCCAGCTATGGCTTTTCATCGGCGGCGGCGTAGAATGGTCGCCGGTAATCATAATTACATCCGGATTAAGCTCGCGTATCATCGGAATGAATCGGTCAACGTCTTCCATGATTTTGATTTTGCCTTCCGGATTGCCATCTTCGCCGTAGGAATCCGTTTTTTTAACATGCAGAAAGAAAAAATCATATTTCGCCCAATGAGCTTTCAATGTTTCAAACTCATCTTTGATTTCCATTCCCGTAGTCAACACATCCATTCCAACTACGCTAGCGACGCCGCGATACAAGGGATAACTTGCAACACAAGCGGCCGTAAGGTCGTATCGGTCTTTCATACTCGGCACATGCGGCAACGCCGAAAATCCACGCATCAAGATCGTATTGGCTTTGGGCTCACCTTTTAAGACCTGATTAGCCTGGGCGATAAATTTGTCGGCGATTTGTGCCATACGTTTGGACGATTCGGAACGCGGATGCGCATGGAGCGATTTGACGCCGGTGACTTGCGGATCCGTATCGTCGATATGTCCGTCGAGGTTTTTCCCGCGAAAAACAACGACAAAACGGTATTGCTCGCCTGCTTTGATGATGACATCGACGTCGTCGATTTTTTGAATATTTTTTTTCAACATTTCACACAGCCGGACGCATTCTTCGGTTGGAATCCTGCCTGCACGACGATCCGTCAATAATCCGTTTCCGTCCATGGTCGCAAAATTGCAGCGTGTCGCGACGTCGCCGGCCTGCAACTGCATATCTAAACCGAGCGCTTCCAGCACGCCACGCCCGATTTGAATATTATCATCCGTCGGGTTGTATCCGAATAACGAAAAATGCGCCGGCCCACTGCCAGGTGTAATACCGTACGAAACGGGCATGATACGGCCGCAAACGGATTCTCTGGCAAGTTGATTCATATTAGGAATATTGGCCAATTCAAGTTCGGTCTTTGGGCGATCTTTTGTGCGAATGCCGCCGAGCCCGTCCATAACGATCAAAAGTATTTTCGAATCGGTTTTCTGGACTAAATTTTTGATAAGGTCATGGTGTGTCATATTTTTCCCCGGAGTTAGTTGATTGAACGGGAAAAATATACTTTTTAATACATTCTAAATCAAGCATTGACACCAATGCAGTTGAAGGAGGAAAATTAAACCGGTGAGTGATGTGAATTTTATTTTAGGCGGCTCTTCAGAATGACGACTTCATGTTTCATCTCCCTGAAGATATAGGGGTTTTTGGTTTCGGCGAGCGGCAAATATTTTTTTTCAGTTTCGCGGATATAACGCCGGATGCGCGTTTTATTATAGGAGAATCTCAGCGACCGTAAATTATCGAGACGATCACACACTTTGATGAGCTTAACCTCATCATCGGCTTTGACAATCGTTTCGTAATAAACTTTTTTATGGTTTTCAAGAGAAGGATCTTTGCTCAATGTCTTGACCATTTGCGCGATACGGTCGTTGAAATTATTTTTTAATTCCCTCAACGTGATGTCGCAATCTTCGATCACGTCATGTAGCAATGCTGCGCAGATCATATCGCCTTTGATGACGGCGACTTCATCCATCAAGATATTCGCGACGCGGATTGGATGCGTAATGTATGGAACGCCTTCATCACGCTGCTGGCCGTTGTGCGCTAATTTTGCAAAATCGAGCGCTTTACGGATGAGAAATTTTTCCATTTTGGGTAATTTGTATCTGGACATGTATTCGCCGAACTTGGCTTCGAGATAATCAAGATCGGCAAACTTATCGAAGAGATTCGTATCGCGGCGGGATGTGGTAACGACGGCCGCCTTGCCGCCGGATTTACTTTTTTTAGGCTCCACAGTAATTCCCCGCCCCTCAAAACAAATTTTAAAAATTCAGGTTTAAAATACAACGCCGCCGTGTATTTCACTTACAGCGGATTAACGATCTGAATTAGAACGAAAGGAAGGATTGAAGTTACAAATGGCCGATGGGTTTTCGACCTTGAAATCCGTCAGCGATGGAATGCCAGTAGTCAATATCCTCCTCCCCGATTTTCCAGCATAAATAAACTTCTTCGCCACTCTCACGAATGTACGGAAAATCGATCAAACCCTCCTCAATGCTTTTTACCAAAACGCCTTTAAGCTCAAACTCTCGTAAAATTTTAACCAATGACTCCAATTCGTCGGGATGGTAGCGTGAACCGTTGGGGCCGCGTCCGCCAAAATATGCGTGTTTATATATATCATAATTTAATTCAGTCAACCGCGCCCTCAGTTGCAGCATTTCTTCGATTTTCGGTTTAATGGATTTAAGAACAGCGCGCGCTTCGTCAACGGTAAAATGACGTTTATGCAGGTACGGGGGCATCAGTTTTTCATTTCGTGTTCGGGAGGTTCCGAATCAATCAGGTCGTGCATGATACTGTCAAAAAAGAAAAGAGAATAATCGGAAAGAACTTTGATGATATATTCTCTGGATCGATCGTCAACGTGATTTTGATTACACCAATCGATGATATAATTGCTGAAATACGTTTCTGCAATATGGCGAAAATCTTCATTGATTCCTTCATTGTACATCGAAAAAGGCTCTTGAGGCATGGTCGATAAATTCTCCGATAAGTGTTTTTGAATAAAAAAAGTTAGCCATTTCGTTATGAGAAATCAAGCATAATCTGAATTGATTTCAATATGCCCCTAATTGAGGCTTGCGTTTCAATCTCATCTTGTCTATGTTAAGAAAATTTTGTCAGCAATATGATTTTTAAAATCGGAATAATCGGAGCCGGTGCGGTGGCTTACGGAATGACGGATGCGATAAGTCTGAGCGGTCTTTCAATTAAAACCGTTGTAAGCCGAAAAAAAAACCATGCACAACGTTTAGCCAGAAGAATCGGAACTAAAAAATTCGGAACGGACTATCGATTACTCAGCGATTGCAACTTTATTATTATAGCGGCATCCGATGCATCGTTAACTGAAATAGCAAAAAAGACCGCGATCATCGCTTTTAAATCAAATGCTGTAACGATAGTTCATACGTCGGGCAGTCTGTCGTCAGATGTTTTACAATCTGCCAAAGCCAATATCCATACTAGCGTATCCATTGCGTCGATGCATCCGATGCAGACTTTTTTATCGCGTTCAACTTCAAAAAAAAAACTTCCTGTCAATACTTGCTTCGGAATCGAAGGAGAAAAAAAAGCATTAAAAATCACAAGACAATTTCTGAGACGAATTGACGCACGAGCCGTGCTCGTTTCTAAAGAAAATAAATCTTTGTATCACATCGGCGGCATCATGGCTTCTAATTTCGTTGTGGCGCTGTTTTACGAAATTTTAAATTTATACAAAAAATTAGGATGGAGCGAAAAACAAATGCTTGCGGTAGTAACGCCGTTGTTGAATGAAACCATTGCCAATATGCAAGATCAAGGGATCGTCTCGTCTCTCACCGGGCCGGCTTCACGAAAAGATATGTCCATGATCCAATATCATTATAAAATCTTGTCGAAAGAGTCAGTGGAAATCGCCAAGTTATACAAACATTTAACCGATATTTGTTTAAAAATTACTTTAAATAAATTATGATCCGAATTTATCTAATTATTCTCACTCTACTGCTGGTTGGATGTCGGGAGGCGTTGGTCGACAGCAATGATATCCGGATGGAACAGATGATCATTGGCAGCTGGGTTTTACAAAACAATACCGACCCGAATTCAACTATCAATTTAACTTTCAACAGTGATTTCTCCGTTCACATCGTTAATACCAGTCCCGATAATCCCAGAAATGAGAATTATCTTTTTAGAATTGAAGACAATGTGTTATTCTTTTTTGATGAAGATGAAGAATATGCATTTAATATCATTGAAATAAATTCATTGCAATTGGTCCTTCGATTTTTCAGCGATCAGCAAACAGTCACCCAAACGTACACGCGGGCTTCGTGATCAATGATTATTCTCGGAATCGATCCAGGCACACAGTTACTAGGTTTTGGGATTATATCTTACGAAAAGAATCACCTCACCTATTTAGCGAGCGGATATCTGGAGCTTCCAACTGGCCACTCCCTCCCTCAAAAATTGGATGAAATATATCACCATCTCATCCGGTTGATTAAAAAATACAAACCCAAAGAAATATCCCTCGAAAACGTATTCGTTCATCAAAATGTCAAATCGGCTTTGAAATTAGGTCACGCGCGCGGAGCTGTGATACTCGCCGGAGTTCATCTTAATTTAAAGATCTGCGAATATTCACCTAAAGAAATGAAAATGGCTGTTGTGGGCAATGGTAATGCATCTAAGGAGCAAGTCCGGTTTATGGTCAGCAAATTACTTCAACTGAGCCGCGAGCCGGCATTGGATGAATCGGATGCTTTGGGACTTGCTATCTGTCATGCGCATCGAATGAAATCGCCACGATCATCGGTTAAAAGCTGGAGTGAATATATCAAGCAGCATCCGGAAATTGTAAAAAAATAATTTTGAAACTATATGCAAAAACCCCAGTCAAATTGACTGGGGTTTTTCATTTCTTTTTTAATTCTAATTGAAATCTAAATTGCACCGATTACGACTTTTTCAGGTCGTTATAATCCACTTCATATTTTGATGCACATTTCGCCTGTATCTGAGTTCCCTCGAATGTACCGTCTTTATGATAACGGCCGTCAATAACGGCTTCACAATCATCTTTGAAAGTATCTGGAACTGGATCTTTGCCGACATATTTAACCGGAATGGTTGCGCCGTTGCGGGTCAGCATAAATTCCAAAGTTCCATTTTCTCTTTTAATACTGCCTGGAACGACGTTGCCATGTACTTTTAATTTTTTGCCATACGCGCCATCCCCCATCGCTTTCAGTTCGTCTACGAACTTATAATACGATTTGCCTTCATCAAAGCCGCTGTAGCTCAGAAAACCCAGAACTCCTGCCACCAGCGCGACGCCGATAATAACCTTAATATTTTTTTTACCCATATCAAAAAATCCTTTCTATAACCTGCCTTAATATACGGTTCGGGGGGCATAAATCAAAATGATTTCCGTCATGTATCGATCTTGGCCGCCTGGCCTTCCAGTTTTGCAATACATGCAGCCGTCACGACATCACCGGTCACATTGACTGTCGTGCGTCCCATGTCTAGTACCCGATCGACCCCAAGTATAATTCCGATCCCTTCCGGCGGCACACCGACCGATTGCATCACCAACACAATTAACGGTAGCGAGCCTCCTGGAATTCCGGCCGTGCCAATGGCCGTCAAAACCGCCATGACAACCACTAATGCTTGCTGCGCAATTGTCAATTCGACCCCGAATACTTCCGCCAAAAATAAAACCGTCATGCCTTCATATAAAGCGGTCCCATTCATATTGACTGTTGCCCCTAGTGGCAGAACAAAGCCGGCGATATTCGGAGAAATTTTGAGATTTTCTTCCGTAACCCGAATCGTTGTCGGTAATGTCGCATTGCTGGAACTGGTCGAAAACGCGGTAATCAAAACCGATTTGACGGCTTTGAAAAAGGCCCACGGATTGACCGAAGCCAATGTACGTAATAATATCGAATACACAACAAATGTATGGATCAAGTATCCTGAAAATACGAGCGCAACATATAAGCCAAGCGGCTTCAATATCGCAAAACCAAAACGCGCGGCAATACCGAATACAAGGCACGGCACGGCGTACGGTGCAATCTTCATAGCCATGTCCACTATCCGAATCGAAAATTCATTTAAAGCTGTCAATCCCCGCTGCGATGAACCCAAGATGATAGGATCGAATTTCGTCATCATGATGCCAAATAACAATGCAACAATTATAACAGGCAACATTTGCATGTCGACAAAGGCCTTTAGAATATTTCTTGGCAAAGTCATGTCAACAAACGTCATGAGCGTAATTTGAATTTCTTTACTTTTTTCGATCACTTTTGAAGTATTGTCGCCATAAATTGACATCAATTGATTCTGCATGCCTGCATCAAAATTTTTACCCGGCTCAAAACCGACGATAAGCGCCATACCAATAATGACTGCCAGGGTCGTCAGGACAATAAAAAACCCCAGCGTACGCATTCCAATACGCCCGACTGATCGCAAATCACCCAGCTTTGCAACGCCCAATGCAAGCGATGCGAACACTAAGGGTACGACGATCATAAACAGCAGTCGCAAAAAAATCTGGCCAATCGGATCCGTGACATTCGCAATAAAAAATTCAAGCCCTGCGTGAGAATTACCGCTAACTCCTAAAATCTGATTGACAATAATTCCGGCAATTAATCCCAATACCAGCCCCAGTAAAATCTTGGTGTGTAGTTTCATAAAAATTATTAGAGTTATTTGAAAAATTGGCTACGAAAAATGGAGAATTAATTTCTAAATTTCAATTGTTATCGCAAAAAAAAAGCAGGAATGAAATCATTCCTGCTCTTAAGCAATCATGGTGAAAAACAGTTATTCGGTTTTAAAGGTTGCCGTTTGCAATACGTTACCGGTTGCATCGACGATTTCTACTTTCCAATCGCCTTTAACGCCATTGATGGTTTTGAAAGAGTAAGTTCTCCACGGAGTACCATTGATTTCCAATGGAACTTCGCCGGCAGGACTGTTGTTGAGATACCATTTTACCGTGACTGAGGATCCTTGGCTTCCACCCGAGAGTTTCATCCAGCAATAAACCTTCTCCGTCGTCGATGCAAAAGATGTGGCTTCGCCAACGATGTCTTTATTTTCAACGCCGGTTCCAAGTTTAATCTCGTCTACTTTGATCTGTGCGTTAGCTATTTGTCCGGCAAACAGCAACAACGCGGCCATGATCATCATCTTTTTCATACTCAACCTCCTAATAAGTTAAAATAAATTAATAAGCCCCTCTGGGCAAACCGTTTATACAAAAAAACATTATTATCGGTCAAAATTCAAGTACAATTTCGTTATCATATCATAAAACAGAGGCAAAAAAACCTTGTATTTCTACTGCACGGATCGTATTTTCACGCCACATTTTCAGAACATTTTCTAAATTTTTTAATTTGATATGGCTGAACGCCTTTTTTTACTGGATGGGATGGCTCTCGCTTACCGCGCTTATTTTGCATTGATCAATAACCCTTTGAAAAATTCAAAAGGTGAAAATACCAGCGCCGTTTTTGGATTTACTAACACCCTGATTAAAATTCTTCAAGAAGAGAAACCGGATTATATTGCCGCCGTTTTTGATACCGCCGAGCCGACTTTCCGGCATAAAAAATTTCCCTCTTACAAAGCAACCCGCCAGAAAATGCCTGAAGACATGCTACCACAGCTTCCCCGCTTAAAGCAAGTTGCTGAAGCCTTCGGAGTACCGGTCATTGAATTGCACGGTTATGAGGCCGATGACATTATCGGTACGCTTTCTGTAAAAGCAGCGAACAATGGCGTACATGCTTTGATGGTAACCGCCGACAAAGATTTTATGCAGTTGATTTCCGATAAAATAAAAATGTACAACCCGTTTAAAAAAAGCGGCGATGTCGAAATTATCGATACCAGTGGCGTCAAAGAAAAATTCGGTGTTTTACCCGGTCAGGTAACCGACATTTTAGGTTTAATGGGCGACACGGCGGACAATATTCCCGGCGTAAAAGGCGTGGGAGAGAAAACGGCAATTAAACTTGTCCAAGAATACGGATCGATTGAAAATTTATTCGAAAAAATCGGCACGCTCAAAGGAAAATTAAAAGAAAATCTTGAATCGCATCGTGATGATGCTTTGCTCTCCAAAGAACTGGCGACCATCGATATCAATGTTCCAGTTGCCGCCGACTTCCATTCGCTTAAATCCAAAAAACCCGATTATGACCGTTTGATCGAGCTTTTCAAACTGCTGGAATTTAAATCGTTGCTGAAAAAATTTTCCGACGTTAATACCGGCCTTTTTGCTACGCCACCTGAGATTGTAGATACCAACCGTAAGCAAAGCCAAACCGAACATCGACAGTACCGGATAGTCGATTCCGGATCCGGGCTTGACGAACTGATTCAGAAATTAAGTCATGCCAAAGAATTTGCATTTAGTACCGAGACTACAGGCAGCGATCCGATGAATTCGGAATTGGTCGGATTGTCGGTCGCCATAAAACCCGGCGAAGCATATTTTGTTCCCGCCAACAGTCATCTGCCGCTTCAAGATATTATTGCTGCGTTCAAATCGGTTTTGGAAAACGCTTCGATTATGAAATTTGCCCAAAACATTAAATACGATATGTTGGTTGTGAGGAATTATGGTATTGATTTACACGGCGCGGCTTTCGATACCACGATCGCTTCTCACCTGATCAATTCCGAAAAACCCCTGAGCCTTGACGCGTTAACGCAGGAATATCTGAATTATGAAAAAATTTCAATCAGCGATCTGACCGGCTCAGGAAAAAATCAAACCAGTTTGAAAGAAGTTCCTATTGAAAAACTTTCCGAATATGCATGCGAAAAGACTGATTTTGCATTGCGGCTTCACGATATTTTGGACGGTCATCTCAAGCAAATCCGGTCGGATAATATTTTTTACGATATTGAAATTCCGCTTATTCAAGTATTATCGGATATGGAGTATCATGGCGTTTGGCTCAATATGGGCATCCTCAAAGACATGTCGGCTGAATTTGCCGTTGAAATAAAAAAACTCGAGAAAATTATTTATAAAGAAGCCGGTACGGAGTTTAATCTCAATTCTCCGCAGCAATTGGGTGATATTTTATTCGAGAAATTGAATATTCACAAACTAGCGGGAATCGAGAAGCCTAGACGCACCGGAAAAACCGGCCAGTACGCTACCGACGTAAAAATTTTAGAAATGTATAAAAGTTTGCCGATTGTCGATGCTATATTGAATTACCGGCAACTGACTAAATTAAAATCGACGTACATCGATGGTTTGCCACCACTGGTCAATCCCAAAACACACCGGATTCACTCGACGTTCAGCCAGACGATTGCGTCGACCGGACGGCTGTCTTCGAGTAATCCGAATTTTCAGAACATTCCGATTCGTACCGACGTCGGGCGGGAGATTCGTAAAGCGTTTACACCACAACATAAAGATTGGTTGCTTTTATCGGCCGACTATTCGCAGATCGAACTTCGGGTCTTGGCTCACATGTCCGATGATCCTCATTTGATTGAAGCCTTTGCCAACGACGAGGATATTCACACAAGCACCGCGTCCCGAGTGTTTAAAATACCAAAAGATGCGGTCACAAAAGACTTGCGCAGGAAAGCCAAAGACATTAATTTTGGCATCATTTATGGCATTTCGGCGTTTGGCCTGTCGAGCCGAATCGGTATTTCGAATGCCGAAGCAAAAGAATTCATTGACAATTATTTTTCCACGTATCCAAAAGTAAAAATGTTCATCGAATCCATTCTGAAAAACGGCCGTGAAGACGGATTTGTGACGACCATGTTCGGACGCCGACGGTATCTACCTGATTTAAAAAGTAAAAATTATACCGTCCGGCAGTTTGCTGAACGCGCCGCCACCAATACTCCAATTCAAGGCACGGCCGCTGAAGTGATCAAAATCGCCATGATTAACGTTCACAATGCCATGATCCAAAATAAATTAAAAGCAAAAATGATTTTGCAAGTTCATGACGAACTGGTATTTGAAGCGCCGATAGCAGAAATCAAAGACTTGCAAATCCTGATTAAAGATAAAATGGAAAACGCCGTAAAACTGAAAGCGCCGCTTAAAATAGATATCGGTGTCGGCGAAAATTGGTTGGAAACAAAATAATCATACAATTTCACAGGAGCATTTTACGATGTCAAAAAATCAGCCCACAGTTACGCCTTTTTGGAAGAATAAAATGGTCATGGGCGGAATTGCCGTTGCAATGATCGTTATCGTCGTGTTGGCCGTTCAATACCTAAAACCGAATCCGTATAAAGGCGTGCCCAAACAATCCATTGCTTTTTTAAAGCAAGGCGATGAAGCCATGGAAAAGCAGGATATCGAAAAAGCTTTGGATTTTTATTTAAAAGCCATCGAGTTGGACGAGACGTTTGCCGACGCATCGGCTAAAGCCGCAGAGGCTTACGTCAAAGCAGGTTTAAAGCATAAAGCCTCGCGTAACTCGCAAATGAAAGAGGCCATGTTCAGTCAGGCCAATACTTATATTGACAAAGCTTTGAGCAGCAATCCGAATAACGGCTATGCCCATTACGTCAAAGGACTCATGGCCGATGAACAAAATAATATCGATGAAGCGATTCGTGAAATGGAAATCGCCGAAGCCGCCGGAGTAAGTACATTTGACCTGCATTCCATGCTGGGTTTTCTGTATAACTCAAAAGAAGAAGCAGCCAAAAGCGTCAATCAATTTCAAAAGGCGCTGCATTACAAATCCGATGACGTTAAAACATTGTATAATTTAGGTGAACTCTATTTTGCGCTTGGTAATTACAGCAAAGCGGTCAATTATTACGGCGAACTTTTAAAATACGACAACAAGGATAAGACGTCGCGCGCCAGTTACGCCGCAGCGCTTTGGAAAAATGGCGATGAAGCAAAAGCAAAAGAAATTTTGAATTCCATCTTGAATGATGCGCAAGGCAAAAAAATCACCAATTACAACTTAGTTGCATGGGCGTTGATCGATCGTGACATAGATTATGATTGGGGTATTACTCTTGCAAAAGCCGCTGAAGAATTAGCTCCCAATAATGTCGAATCGATGGATATCTTAGGATGGGGGTATTTTAAGAAAAAAGACTATGAAGCTGCCGTTCAATATTTGACCCGGTCTATGAAAACGATACCTTCGGATGAGGTAAAGCGGCGTCTGGATATGGCAAAAGAAAAATTGGAAGAATCGAAAAAATCCGGCAGTTAACTTTGATAGATGCAGCTAAGACGATTTTTGGATTTTTTGTTCGAGTTCACGAACTTTTTTGCGCGCTTGGATAGAATAAATACTACGTGGAAACCGAGTCAAAATTTCTTTATAAGTTTTGACTGCTTGAAACAGATCTTTAATCTTATATTCATAAGTCTCCCCTGCCTTCATTAGAGCCAGATCCATCAGCGGACTTGTGGTCATATAGTCTGCAACATTGCGAAAAACAACAATAGCTTTGTCATAATCCCCAGCTTTTGCGAGCAGTTCACCTGTTTTGAGCATCGCATCATCCGCCAAAGGCGACTTGGGATTATGTTCAATCAAACTTCTTAAAATTTCCATTGCTTCAGAATATTTTCTTTGCTTCTCAAACAAAACTGCTCGCGAATAGTCTTTAAGTTCATCTTTCACTTTAATTCCGTCTTGTATCAAAAGCAAATAAGTCAACGCATCATTTACATAAACGCCATCCTGCCGTCGCGCAAGTAGCTTCATGACTTTACGAGACGAATCAAAATCTTGTTTATAAAACAGCATCTCTCCAGTCATGAAATCGGCACGATCTTTAATTTCTCCTGCCTTGACTTCCTTCCGAACTACAGAATATTGTTCCATCGCTGCATTCAAATCGCCCCGTACGGTCTGGCATTCGGCTATCTTAAATATCGCATCAAAGCGTAATGGCGTCGCAGAATAACTGGTAATGGCCGCTTTAAACTGATTCAACGCTTCGTCGACATCCTGAAGCTGTTCGAGCGCACGTTGGCCGACACGCGACCCGACGCGGTCGTGTTGACGGACTACCCGGGCCTGCATCTGCGCATGGCGAGCCTCGCGCACGGTCACGGATTCCCCGTCGTCGACTTCATCTGTCCGCAACTGTGGGCGTGGGCGCCGTGGCGAGCGCGTCGCTTCGCGAAGGTCGTCGATCTCGGCCTGACGATCCTGCCGTTCGAACAGGACTACTTCGGCCGACTCGGGATCGAAGCGCGGTTCATCGGCCACCCCACGGCGGAGCAGGTCGCACGCGAGCGAGCCGCGCCGCCGTCGCCACTCGCGCGCGAGATCGCCACATGCGAGTGCCCGATCGCGCTGCTGCCCGGCAGTCGCGGGCAGGAGATCCGCACGATCCTGCCGCTGCAGGCGAAAATCGTCCGCGGACTGCTCGAGCACTTCCCGCGCGCTCGGTTCTTCCTGCCGCAGACGAAGGAGCGCGCCGCTGGCCTCTGTCGCGAGTTCCTCGCGCAACACCGCGATCTGCCGATCACCGTCGTCGACGACGTCCCGTCCGTGCTGCGCTCGGTGCGGTTCGCGCTGGTCGCGTCGGGGACGGCGACGTTCGAGGTCGCGTGGGATCTCGAGTTCGCGAACCCGACCGGGTTCCCCGAAGAAGCGACCGGGACGATCCTGCTGCCCGCCGGTGCGGTCGCGTCCGGCTTGACGCTGTGGGTCGATGGGCAGCCGCGTGACGCGGTGTTCTCGACGCGCGAAGCGACTAGCGACGCGTATCGGACGATCGTGCGCCAGCAGCGCGATCCGGCGCTGCTCGTCACCAGCGGCATCCGTCGCGTGAACCTGTCGTGCTTCCCGGTGCCGCCGAACGGGACGATGCGATTGCGGATCGCCTGCATCGCGACGCTCGCGCCCCGTCCCGATGGGGTCGCCGACATCGGCGCTCCGTGCTTCGAAGGCGGGAACTTCGGGGTCGCGCCGCACGGCGTCGCGCCGCTCCGGCACGCGGTCGACGTCGTCGGACTCCATGGGATCTCGGCGGCGCACGAGGTGCTTCGGGTCGCCGCGCCGGATCGAGTGAGCGGAACGATGACGCAAGCGGAGCTCGCATCGAGTCCGGTGGTCGCGACCGTCGTGGTTCCGGAGCCCTCCCGCGAAACGACCATGGTCCGCTGAGCGTCTGTCACATACAGATTCAGCATCGGTGCCATGTCGGC